>NZ_JCBAIQ010000007.1:0-298686 GCF_059772165.1 Paenibacillus sp. TY11
GGCGCGAGCTATCCCGCTGCCTACGCGGGAGCCGCAGCCGCGCTCGCGGCCGAAGGAGCGGACGGCGCTGCGCTTGCCGCCCTCATGCAGCAGCCCAACAATACGTTGGGGCTGCATTACTTGATTGCGCTGGGACGGCTAGGCAGCACAATCAAGCCCTTCACAGTAGCCCGCACGGGATCGGGCTACCACGAAGCCGTGGCCCCTGCGGACGGAGTCATCGCCAGCGCCACGGCCATCCGCCGTCTGCTGCTGGACGGCGGGCCGGAGGCCGCGTCGCCGTACGTACCCACGGCGACACTGGAGATTTTGCGGCGCGAATGGCAAGCCAAACGCGCGCCGCTGCAATGGGAAGCGTTCAGCCAGCCGCTGCTGAACGCCCTGATCACACGTAGCCCGCAGCAGCTGGCGGAGCTGCACGAGGTCACCGAAGGGCTGGAGCATCGCCTGCGGCAATCGCTGTATACGCTGCCCCAGCCCTCTGTGGAGGCCCTGCTCGCCGCGATCAAGACAAGGCGCTATACTCGTACGAAACTTCAGCGTATGTGTACACATATTTTGCTGAATCATGCCAAAGCCGATATGACTCCCGCTGAGCTGGCGAAAGGCCCCGGCTATATCCGCGTGCTCGGCTTTAACAGGGCTGGACGCGAGCTGCTGGCTCGAATGAAGCAAACAGCCACCCTTCCGGTATGGGTCAAGCCGTCTGTCGGATCACATCCCCATCTGGACTGGGATACAGCCGCAACCGCCATACACGCAGCCGGGATGCCACGTCCCGCCATCCGCGACATGTATGCTGATTACTTGCGGCCGCCCCTTATGGTTTGATGGGGAGCTTTTCCATATAATTCAGCGCATCGCCAAGCTTGCGAACCGGAACAAGCTTCATCCGGGTTCCGATTTGCTCAGCTTTGGCTTTGGCCTCTTTATAATTATCCACCGGGACGAAAAACAATTCCGCGCCCTGACGGTCAGCAGCGACAATTTTATACTTTGCACCACCAATCGCTCCCACCTGACCGTCCTTATCAATAGTACCCGTACCGGCTACACGATATCCCTTGCTCAGATCACCTGGTGTCAGCTGATTATAGATTTCCATTGTAAACATCAAACCTGCCGAAGGACCGCCAACATCCGTGGATGTAAAATGAATCGTTTTACGTTCATCCTTCGGCTCTACCTTCTGTACCGTGGCAATGCTGACGCCAAATCCGGAACGTTGTTTGCCCGTCTCGCTGTCCGTGATAGTCGTTAATGGAGCTTGCACCGATAGCAACTTTCCATCGCGCTTTAGCTTCACTTTAGCCATGGTTCCCGGCTTTTCGTCCTCCAAGGCCTTCCGAATGGAACGATTATCGGTCACCCTCGCGCCGTTCAGCTCCAATATTTCATCTCCGGGATCAAACACACTGTTTGATCCCGGAACTTTAAATACATACACGTAATCCGGCACGATGCGATAGGGGACATGGGCACGGGTATAGGCAGCCTCCATTGCGGAAGACTGGGAATCCCCCATATACCATACCTGCTCTGCCTCATATTCGTCTTCACTTCTTCCATGCAGACGATCCTCTTTACGCTGAATCTCCGAATTGCTATCCAGCTTGGACATACCCAACATGATGACATTGGCATAACGTGCCGATACCGTCGTCATCATAAAGGTCCCTCGTTCGCTACTATCACCTCCCCGGACCATAACCATCGGTTTGATCTCGTTTGCCCCACCTGGTCCATAGATCAGATAAGGGGTTGGCATATAGACCAGCACATAGACTATTGCAGCCAGCACTAAGACATAACCGGTTGTAAAAAAAGATCTTTTCCGGTTTATTCGCTTCATTGCTCCTCCCCCTTGCAGCCTAACTTCTCCTCACTTACCCAAAGCGCCTCTGCGCCACCTGTTCTCAAGCCTTCCGAAAAAGCATACATTGTTTACGACAGCGTATACGAACAACCTATCCCAAAACAACGAACGTGAATCAACGCTGGAGACAGCATCCGACTCTCCTTAGTATATTTATGAGAGGTGAACTCTTTGATGCAAAAGGAAGCCCATTCCGCTCCCTATTGGACAACCTTGCTGCTTGGCCTTGGAGCCATTTTGCTTGTATTGGCTGTTGTCGTCTCACCAGAAGAAGTATTTCAAGCCTCTACCCAAGGACTTAAGCTATGGTGGAGTATTATTTTCCCGGCCATGCTGCCTTTTTTGATGTTGTCCGAAATGCTCATCGCCTTCGGCTTGGTACATGGACTAGGTGTCCTGCTGGAGCCGTTCATGCGATCCTGGTTCCGGCTGCCCGGACGAAGCGGCTGGGTGCTGGCCCTCGGCCTGACCGCAGGATTCCCGGCTGCTGCGGAAGCGGTACGTCAATGGGCACAACAGGAGGATATGACCGCGCCCCAGCTTCGACGTCTGACTGCTATCGCTCATTTCTGCAATCCGATTACCATCCTGCTCGTCATCGGAACAGGACTGCTGCACAATGCTACTGTAGGCGGGATGTTACTTGCCGTTCACTGGATTTCCGGGCTGCTGGCAGGCTGGTTCACAGCCAGACTACCTGTATCGTCAAAAGAATTGCAAAAACGGGAAACGCCAGCTGCCCTACGGCACACCACTGTTTCCCGTACTACTCCCCCCCTGATCCGATCCGCATGGGAAGCTACCCGCTCTGCCAGAGAACGGGACGGCCGCAGTTTTGGAAAACTGTTGGGCGAAACCGTATCCCATGCTGTACAGACGCTGATGGTAACAGGTGGATTCATTATTTTCTTTTCCGTACTGATTCGACTCCTGTCCATATACACAGGCCAGGGAACGCTTTCTTTTATATGGCCTGCCTGGATGGAAATCCATCTGGGTTCCTATGAAATCAGCCGTCTCCCCTACGATCTCCGTACACAGACGGCGCTGATCAGTGCTGTGTTGGGCTGGGGCGGCCTATGCGGCTGGCTTCAAATTACCGCCGTCACCAGACCTTCCGACAAGGGCATAACCTTCACCTTGTCACGAGTGCTCCATGGGATTATTGCTTTTGGACTTACCTTTGCGGCATGGACCCCGCTTAGTCGCATCGCCAGTAGTACAATTCCCGCTTACGTCAGTCGCAGTTCTGCGTCTTCTTTTGCGCAAAGCGAATATGATCCCGCCACGCATTCTGTCATGGCAGGAGCCAGCGGTTTATTAACACAAATAGAAGGAACATCCATGTACCCCTGGCAACTGACCGTACTGTCCGTTGCCCTGCTGGGTACGATTATACTTACCCTGCTCGCCATTTCCTTTATGACTTCATGGTGGAGCCGCCGCGATTCGCGTTGACCTTGGCACGTAGCGCGTCTTCCACCTCCGGTGCTACCAGATCTACAACTTTGCCGTCAAAATGCGCAATTTCCTTCACCATACTGGAACTCAGATATGAATAGGTCGGATTGGTCATCATAAAGATCGTTTCCGCATCCGGGTTCAGCTTATGATTTGTAGAGGCTAATTGCAGCTCATATTCAAAATCGGTCACCGATCGGATTCCTCTGACAATAACCTGAGCCCCTTTTTGACGTACATAATTAGCTGTCAGATCACGGAAGCTGTCTACTTCAACGTTCGGGATATCGCGAGTTACCGTCCGCAGGAGCTCCATTCGCTCCTCAAGTGAAAATAGCGGATTTTTACTAATATTGTTAAGAACCGCGACAATTAATAGATCAAATTGTCTGGCCGCTCTTTGAATAATATCCTGATGCCCCATCGTCACGGGATCAAAGGTTCCCGGATATACGGCAATACGTGGTTTGTGCTCAATCATGATGGTCCTCCCCGTCTGATTCGGTGATGCCGAACTTGACCACTCCGGCTTCTGTATGTTCTTCGGCGTCCGACAAAGCATCGGCTGCAAAGTGATAAATGGATAACGCCGTTTCCCCATAGACTGCTTTTCTAACCTGTTCGAAAGGACCGAAGCTTTCCGAATATTCATGTCCCGATTCATACTCCAGCACGATGATTGCATCTGAACGAAGCAAGCCCAACTCAGCCATACGGCTCATCAATTCATCTCCATGTTTGAGACGATAGGGCGGGTCCAGAAAAACAGCATCAAAAAGAGCTCCACGTTTTGCCAGCGCCTTGAGCGCTCGTCCGGCATCATTGCGGAACACTTCAGCCTGTCCTTCCAATCCGGTTTTTCGCAAATTTTCTTTAATGACATCAATGCTTTTGGATTCCATATCAATAAAAACCGCCTTGTCCATTCCCCGGCTAAGCGCCTCTATACCCAGGCCACCACTGCCAGCAAACAGATCAAGCGCAACTCCCCCATCAAAATAAGGACCTATCATGCTAAATAGCGCTTCCTTGACCTTATCCGTGGTCGGCCGCGTCCCTGTGCCGGGAACTGCCTTTAACGGCCTTCCTTTGGCACTACCCGATACCACTCTCACGCTGAAACTCACCTATTTTCTATATGTGTTCATAACTGAGGAATTCACAAAATTCGATTCCACCCGCTCCAAAGTGCAATATATAGACGAACAAAACCACTCCGATCTCTATATTGTAGATTGAAAGTCGCTCTTGGATTTTTATGAATTCCTCAAATATATAAAGATTATGACGTTATCGTACCACATGCACCGCCGTTTGAAAAACTTAGAATGAGGCAGGTATAAAAAACCATTACCTGGGCATCCTTAAGATATCGGCATTCAACCAATGTCGTAGACAACCGCGGAGAAGACTTACGTTTCCCCATAAGCTCTTCGTCCGGTTTCTCCTCTCCCATTCGGGCGCTCTTTAATGGAGCGCCTGATTTTTTTGCATAAAAAGAAGCTGCTCAATAGCAGCTTTATGTATCATTTTTTCTATTTCAGCATTTTGCTTATTTCAGCAGCTCCTCGGGCGTATCCCCTTGATAAACATACACGTAACTCGCCACCGATACAGCAAACGTTGCAAACATAGACAACGATGTGGCTAACCCATATACCATTTTTCTCATCATTTCACTCACCTCCTTCCCCGAATCAATGTCAGGCTTTGGACCAAAAAAGCAACAGCTACTACAGAGGAACCGATTACAAAATTAGTACATACAAGCAAGGAGGATAACAGCCGCAAGAGGGGGTAAAACCGGGCCGGAATGCGCGACTGCTTTTCAATTCTGGACGGGGCAAAACATAAAACAAGAATGAGAGCTATTCCGGTAAACAGGTTTGTCCACCAATTATTCAAGGTAATACAAGATATGTATGTAAAAGCTGCAGAGGTCACCAACACACATCCCATCCCCGACTTCAAATGAATGCCTCCTGATATTTGGCGCAGCAGGGCAAAAGCGATGAGAATTGTTACAGCTTCTACTATCCGACCAGTGAAGAATGAGGCCAATAGTGTCAACACGATAATCATGGACGCATTCAGAATGAGAGCAAGTGCGTATTTAAGTACCGGGACGGAGGCTGGATGATCTGGCACGGCACGTTTGATCTGGTTAGCAAGTTTGAAAGCCATCGTTTCAATCATCCTGATATTCCTTTCCAACTGCATAATAGATGAAAAATCCCGAAACCAGGGCAAAAAATATCATATTTAACCATACCTCGTTATAGTAGAGCACAATAGAAGTTGAAATGAGAGACAGGATAATCAGCGTGATGACAATGCCATATTCCTCTTTGAACTTAAGCTTTTTGAAATTAGGGGAAAAGCCGATCCCTTTTCGATACAACATAAATGAAATAAGCAGTCCTGCTGCTGCGCTTACCGCTTGTAACAGATAGCCCTTCAAGGACCCATCCTGCAGCTCGGAAACCGGCAGATTACTGAACATGACTTTTAGGAATACCGACTGAACAACGGCATAAGCAAAATAACCTGTAACCGTCATAATGCCTGACCACACAATCGGAATCTTTACCACCGTAGCGAGTAAAAAAATAAAAAGCAGCATATTTACAACAGGTACTACATACGAGAGAGGAAATTCCTCTCTCAACCAATAACTTTGCATGTTCATAATCAGGTTAACAAATATGGCTTGCCACAGATAAGGGCTCATTTTGACTTTGAAAATACTCAGAATCAGTGCAAAAACAGCTACTCCCTCAAGCGTGGAGAAAAACAAAAAGCCGATTGGCTTCACAAGCATACGTGCATCTCCTTTTCAATTCCAACAAACCTCATCGGTGTATTCAAAAACTTGGATGTACATTGAATATAAAGGGCTAGGAGCTACTTTTCAAGAGGTCTTTTCAATTATTTCCTAGATTTATTCAAGCACTTCAACCAAATGTTATCGGATGCTGCTTCAAGTTACAGCTTAGGCAACACTTTCTTTGACCGAATCTCCCTGCTTGCGCACAGGCTTCATACGTGATATAAGCTTTTTCCCCCAACGGATACCGGGCTGTTCAATCCACAAGTAGGTAAGCCAGGACAGTCCGGTTGTGAATAGCAACGTCATTATGAACATAAGTGCGAGGCTGACCATGGGAGAAAAAGATAATTTAACCTGTACGATTAGCCCCAGAACCAGTATATGCGTCAAATACATACTGTAGCTGAGACGGCCGATCCATGACCATACCCGATTAAGCAGCCACATTGGCTGCCAGTGATACAAAGCATACGATCCCAGCAGCAACCCGACACCTATGAGATAATCCGTCATACCTCCTAAAAACGCAAATAGCACAGAAACAAGCAGCAAGCCCCCACTGACCCGGTCTATACTTTTCCAATGTCGCTCGTCTTTCCAAATGAAAAACAACAATATACCCAGCCCAAAGACAGGCAATTGATTCGGAAACCATAAATATAGATAGTGCCCCCATAAAGAGTGATCACTAATCCATGGATACTGAGCAAACCCCGTATTTAGCCCAAAGCTTACCACAAGCACCATCACGACAAACCAGGTCGCATGGCGGACTGATCGAATCAGCTTAAATAAAAGGGGGATAAACAGATAAAACATACATTCCACCGCAATGGACCATTCCACACCAATAATACTGTTGATCCAATACGGATTAAGACCATTCAAAAAAAGGACATGAGCTGCAATATTGGCGGCAGTGACTCCCTCCTGATCTCCAAGCCAAAATCGTGGACCTGTCCCATTCACAACTAAATAGATTCCTAACATCACGTAATACAAAGGAGCAATCCGAAAAAAACGACGCAACAGGTAAGCCGAAATTCTTTCTCTCATGTCACCCGAACGTCTGCTTAGGGACAGGAATAGCGTAAAAGCGCTGGCCATGTAAAATAAAGCGACCCCTTTGGCTCCTATACTCAAGCCTTTTTGCAACCATCCGTTTAATCCGTCCACATGCTGGCTGACATGCACTAGTAAAACTCCAATAATCGCTAACGCCCTCAGCGTATCTACAAATTGCAGCTTGTCATGTTCAAATTTCCCCTTGGCTTTAGGCATCGTATCCCCCCATAACGGAATGATACATTTCGTATCTATAATACACAAAATGTATCACCAAAGTAAATATCTCCGTTATGTAAAAAACACCCTTCAACCGCAAAGAAATGCGGCCAAAAGGTGTTCATTTTGTCATGCCATAGTCAGCTGTTCCCTATTCCCTTGCAAGGACGATTATACCAGGAGTGAACGGGAGATGATGACCAGTAGTATGAACAATACGAGAATTGCGCCTGTGGAAGTCCATACTCCACCGCCGTAGCCTCCAACTTGACCCATATGTCATTTCCTCCTTTAATGTAAGGTACATAATACGATATGCAGCTCACGCAAATGAGTATGGGCCAATCGGCAGTGACTTTATTTGTTCAAATGAAAAGGTACGGTCGTTACGATGACGTCTTTGTAATTAATTAAATAAGCTCTCATCAGCAAGCTGGTCTGATTGTGTAAAATATTTTCCCACCAGTGCTTGGTGATGAATTGTGGAATGAGAACCGTGATATGGTCCTCGTCTGCTTTTTTCCACTCTACTGTATCGATGAACTTGCGGAGCGGATTAATGATGCTGCGATAACGGGATTTCAGTACCACCAAACGTATACCGACATCCCACTCTTCCCATTTCTGTTCCATTTTGCGAATCGCTTCATCATCCACACCCACATATACGGCAACCACATTGTCCGACAAGGTTTTGGCATAGCTGATGGTATTCATGACGACTCGTGTAATGCCTGCCACCGGAATAATAATCGTATTGCCTTTGACCATAGGTTTATCCTTGGTAATATCAATGCGCAGTTGTTCAGCCGTATTTTTGTAATGCCTGTTGATCTTCATAAAGAAATACAGTACCAAAGGCAGGAAGATAAAGACTACCCACACCTGACTAAACTTGGTGAAGATAAAGATGAGCGTAATCGACAGCGTGGTCAGCATCCCAACCGTATTAATGGCAAGTTTGACAACCCAGCCTGACGGTTTAAGCCGGATCCAGCGAATCATCATACCAAGTTGCGAAAGCGTGAACGGGATAAATACCCCTACGGCATAAAGCGGAATCAGATTTTCTGTGTTTCCGCCAAATACGATGACCAGCAATGCCGAGAAGATACTCAGAAACAGGATACCGTTGGAATAACCAAGCCGATCTCCACGAACCATGAACATATGCGGCATGTATTTGTCCTTAGCGAGCATAAAAGCGAGTAGCGGAAAGGCCGAATAGGCTGTATTCGCCGCCAAAAACAAGATGAGCGCAGTTACGCCCTGAATGATGTAATACATCACACCACGACCGAAAGTGGCATTCGCAATTTGCGAAATGACCGTTTCATCCGGATTAGGACGAACACCGTACCAATAAGCCAGCAAACTAATTCCGATAAACATACACCCGAGAATCAAACCCATCATCATCAGTGTAGTTGCCGCATTTTTGGCAGCAGGCTTGCGGAAATTAGGAATGGCATTAGAGACAGCTTCTACCCCGGTTAGCGCCGAACAGCCCGAGCTGAACGCCTTCAGCAACAGAAACAGACTGACGTTGGATACCGTAGCTCCAAATTGCGGTGCCGCCGCATGTGCTCCTCCTGCGACATAATGAATGATACCACTAATAATTAGGACAAAAATCGAAACGACAAATAAGTAAATGGGTAAAGCCAGCACTGATGCGGATTCCGTCACCCCGCGCAAGTTCATAATAGTTAAAAAGATAATCATAACCAGAGCAATCGCGATCCGATGATCATGTAACGATGGAAACGCCGATGTAATAGCATCTGTACCCGCCGACGAGCTGACTGCTACCGTCAGAATATAATCGACCAGCAAAGAGCCACCTGCAATCAGACTTGAACTCTTTCCCAAATTGTCCTGTGCAACAATGTATGCTCCCCCGCCACCAGGATAGGAAAAAATGGTCTGTCTATAGGACAGGATCAGAATGATCAGCAAACCCAATACCGCAATGGATATAGGAATGGAATACCATAGGGCAGCGAACCCCGCTGTAATTAAAACCAGCAGAATTTGCTCCGTTCCGTAAGCTACAGAGGACAATGCATCTGAGGACAGAATGGCCAATGCCTTGAGCTTGTTTAGTTTCTCCTCTTCAAGGGCCGTCGACTTTCGCGGGCGACCGATTAATAATCTTTTGACTTTACTCAGCATTTCATTAACTCCTTCTTTGGATGAGGGTTTTGCAAAAAAACTTTAAATCGTATGTTTATTATGTCACCTGAACATCAGATTGATGAAACAAATGAACTATTATTTTATACTCCCTCATCCTGAAAAAAACAATAAGGAATGCCCCATAAAAAGAGCATTTCCGAGTAAGAAAGAGTATTTCGATAAAATACCCTTATGTATACAGTAATTTGAACCTTTCCGGCGTAATTCCTTCAGCCCGGCGAAAAGTTGCCACAAAATGACTGACATCCCGGAATCCTACACGCTCCGAAATCTCCTTCACGGTTAATTGCGGATATTCCGTCATCATTTCCTTGGCCTTGCGCAGCCGAATCACAATCAGATAAGCATAAGAAGTCACACCAAACGCTTGCTTGAACAATGTATTTAAATGACGGGCGCTGACATTCATCATAACCGCCATATCACTTAGTCCCACATCCGGGCTGGCGTAATTTTGCTCCATAAAAGCCAGTACGGGAGTCAAACGCTCCACATTATGAGATAGGGAAGGCATTGAGCTGTGTTGTCCATGTTTACGCAGTAGAGTCAGAAAACGGTACATGTTGGCCGAAGCATCTAATCCTGACAAATCTCGTTCACTAACCATGGAATGAAGCATGTTTTCCCCAAAACTGTGCAGTTCGCTATCCGGGTCCCAATGATACCCGCGTGTATGCTTCAATCCGAGAGCAGTTAATACAGCAGCGGCAATAGGTCCGTCAAATGTGATGTATAACGTTCGCCATACCTTGGTCGCCCGTCTGTACGCATGGGATTCGCCCGGCAGCAGCAGGACCCCGGACTGCTCACCCAGACGGAAAGTCCCCCCTTTAAATGTAAATATCCCTTCACCGGACACCGTCTGAATCCAGTGAAAACACGGATAACCCTCTGGACGGGATACATCCTCCTGCCTGCTGTTAAATCCGATGCTTTCAATAAAAAGGGGTAAAGAGTGCTCACGTGTAGTCAGAAAAAATCGCAAATGATGGGGAGTTAAAATCATAAAAAGCACCTCCGGCGTATGCGGGTATGTATTTCTCACGTAGATCCATATTGTTATATCCATGTTCATTTTATTATATTTAAAAGCGGTTACTTGTATTATAAGATAGAATTATTCTTATATATAGAGGTGATTGGCATGATAAGCGGCAAACTTCCTAAAGTGTTTTACGGTGGAGATTACAATCCCGAGCAATGGGATGAGGCCACGCATCAGGAGGATTTACGGATGTTCAGGCAAGCAGGGATTGATATCGCCACGGTCAACGTATTCTCATGGGCCAAAATTCAGTCTGACGAAATCACATATCATTTTGAATGGCTGGATCAATTGATTGACAGTCTTTATGAAAGCGGTGTCTTCGTTTGTCTAGCTACTAGCACTGCAGCACATCCAGCCTGGATGGCCACCCGCTATCCCGACATTCTTCGGGTCGATGCTGACGGACGTAAGCGGAAATTCGGCGGACGCCACAACTCTTGTCCGAACAGCCCTACTTATCGAAAATACGCGGAGCATATGGCCGACCGACTCGCAGAGCGATACAAAAATCATCCCGCGATCCTCGTGTGGCACGTATCCAATGAGTACGGCGGGGATTGCTATTGTGACAACTGTGCCGCTGCGTTCCGGGTGTGGCTCAAGCAAAAATACCGAACACTGGAAGAGCTTAACCGGGTGTGGAATACTTCCTTCTGGGGTCACACCTTCTATGATTGGGATGAAATAGTGCCCCCAAATAATCTGAGCGAACATTGGGGAGAAAATCACTCGACCTTTCAGGGCATATCCCTCGATTATGCGCGCTTTAATTCAGACAGTATGCTTGATTGCTATCTACTGGAATATAACGCGATTAAAAAACATATTCCCAATGCCGTGGTAACGACCAATCTGATGGGATTTTTTAAGCAACTGGACTATTTTAAATGGGCTAAGCACATGGATATTGTATCTTGGGACAGCTATCCTACGGCCAATACCCCGCCGAGCTTTACCGCGATGGCACACGATTTGATGCGCGGCTTGAAGGATGGGCAACCCTTTATGCTTATGGAGCAAACACCGAGCCAACAAAACTGGCAGGCGTATAATTCGCTCAAGCGGCCCGGCGTCATGCGGTTATGGAGTTATCAGGCGGTAGCGCATGGCGCGGACACGGTTATGTTCTTCCAGCTTCGCCGCTCGATCGGTGCTTGTGAGAAATTCCATGGAGCTGTAATTGAGCATGCCGGACATGAGAACACACGTGTATTCCGCGAGGTGGCCCAGCTTGGCAGTGAGCTTGTTACATTAGGCAATACGTTACTTGACGCGACCGTCAATGCCAAAGTAGCCATTTTGTTCGATTGGGATAATTGGTGGGCATTAGAAAAATCAAGCGGTCCTTCTGTCTCATTGAATTACGTGGATCAGGTGCATAAGTATTATGCCGCCCTCTTCCGGCGTAACGTACAGATAGACCTGATTTCCGTTGAAACGGATTTCCAGAAATATGATCTCATTATCGCGCCTGTACTTTACATGGTCAAGCCGGGTAGCGCTGAGAAGCTGGAACAATTCACAGAGCGTGGCGGTACCTTCGTTACCACCTTTTTCAGCGGCATTGTAAATGAAAACGATCTGGTCACAACCGGAGGATATCCTGGTAAGCTGCGTAACTTGCTCGGGATTTGGGTAGAAGAAATTGACGCGCTTCTGCCAGAATCACACAATCGCATCATATTGAAAGAAAAGGTCGGCTCATTACAAGGGGAATTTGAATGCGGTATGCTCTGCGACTTGCTGCATAGCGAAGGCGCCGAGGTACTGGCGGAATACGGCGATGATTTCTATCAGGGCATGCCAGTGCTGACACGCAATCGTTTTGGTCAAGGTGAGGCGTGGTACATCGCTTCAGACCCTGAGGAACCTTTCCTTGACGGCCTGCTGGGCTACATTTGTGAGCAAAAAGGGATTTCATCCCTGCTGCGCGCTCCTGCGGGCGTAGAAGCCACTGTACGGTCCAAAGATGGAAAGTCATATCTATTCATTCTGAATCATAACGCCCAGACGCAGCAATATCATCTGGATGACCAAAAAGGGAAAGAGCTGATCAGCGGCAAATTCCTGGAAGGGGATATTTCCATCGAAGGCTTTGGCTTTCAAGTCCTGGAGCTATCATAACTACTCAGATCTGACTTATACAGTTCACTGCATGAGGGTAATCTAGGTATCAAAGGAGTTCATCATGAAACGACTGCTATGGATTGGCAGCTTGTCTTATTTTTTAATCGGCCTGGCACATGTGGTTGTAGGCTCCCTACTGCCTGTGTTGTTAGAGCATTACGGTAGAAACTATACGGATGGCGGAAGCCTGATCTTCGCTCAATTTTCCGGCTTTCTGGCTGGAGTCCTGCTGTCGCCGTGGCTTGCCCGAAATTTCGGCAAACGCCAAAGTCTGGTATTCGCCCTGCTTCTGCTGTGTGCGGCTGAAGTGCTGTACTCACTACTGCCTCCTTGGGGGTGGCTATATGCCATCGGGGCAGCAGCCGGGTTTGGCTTCGGCATGGTAGAAGCACTCATTGGTACTATTGTTATCAGCGGTATTACCCAAGGAACGGGCGCAGCCATGAGCCGTCTGGAAGTCTTTTTCGGGATCGGTGCTTTGGCTATGCCCGCTATCGCCAGCCAGTTCATTGCTCTTGGTTGGTGGCGATTGGCCTTTCCCATCATCTCCATGTTTGCAGCTGTGGCCGTCATAGCTTGGCTGCGGGGGTCCTTCGGCACGCTGGACGCTGTATTGGACGAACAGGAACACCGAGGTGACAACCATACGCGTTCCACTAATGCGCCGAAGTCCCCCACGGTGGAGGCTTCTAAAGGTAGCCCTATGAACAATTGGAAGCTACTTGCACTATTTATCGTCTTTTTCTTTATCTACGTAGGAACAGAAATGAGCCTGGCTAATTTCCTGCCCTCCATGTTCATCGAGCGACTGGGCCTCACGCAAGCCGAAGCAGCACTCAGTGTCACCTGCTTCTGGCTAGCAATGGCTACCGGACGGTTGTTCGCAGGAAACATTGCCGATCGGTACGGCTATGGTGTCTTTGTAGCCTTAAGCTCGCTGGCGGCGACCGTACTGCTATGCGTCTTCCCGCTGATCAAGGGAACTGCCGTTGCCTTTGTCCTTATCGCACTGCTGGGGCTCGGCATGTCCGGTATCTTTTCCATCGCACTTGTTTTTGCCAGCAAGATGATGCCAGGTACCGAAGAATCCACCACCAGCCTGCTTATTGGCGCAGGTGGAGTCGGGGGAGCTCTGCTGCCCTTATGGCTCGGAAACAGCATGGATCGTGGCGGAGCAGTCTCTTCGGCGTGGTTGCTGGCAGGCTTCGCCTGTATTCTGTGCCTGCTTGGCGGTATCTTGTACGCCTTATACATGCGCAAAAAGCGGCTTCAAACCGCTTCATCATGATATACGTCTCTACTGGCGCCTTCGGTTTGTTCCTTGATTGTGATCCAAGGGGCATTCGAAGGTGCTTTTTTACATACTAGACGAATGTACCTTGTACAGTAGCCTGTTTTTAGTCAAAATAGATTGTTTGCTATGGAATACAGGACAGATATCCATGCCTCCCATAGATGAATGGAGTAGTATACAACAAACCATATGGAGGTGTTTGTATTGGGTCGTCCCGAATTGAAACGAAAAAAAAGCCGTAAAAAAGATGTTTTTGTCCGTTCTTGGTTTGATAAGTTAGAAAAAAAGTTTGATGAGAAGCCCCCGAAGAGAAAAGGCCGCTCGAAAAGAAAGTGCCACTCGAAAAGAAAGTGCTTTTGTAAGGAAATTGTCGTCAAAAAGCAAATTGTCCGTGTAAATATCCCTCAAGATGTATTTGGTGCAACGGGTGCTCCTGGAGCTATAGGTGCAGCAGGTAACGTAGGTGCAGCAGGTAACGTAGGTGCAGCAGGTAACGTAGGTGCAGCGGGTGCCGTAGGTACAGCTGGGGCTGTCGGGGCTGCTGGAAATGTTGGCGCAGCGGGTGCGGTTGGACCTGCTGGCGCAGTAGGTACTGCCGGAAGTGTCGGTGCGGCGGGTACAGTAGGTACAGCTGGGGCTGTCGGGGCTGCCGGGAGCGTCGGGGCAGCGGGCGCAGTGGGTCCAGCAGGGCCAGTAGGGCCAGTGGGTCCCATAGGACCAGCGGGCGCAGTGGGTCCAGCGGGGCCAGCAGGCGCGGTAGGCGCAGTGGGTCCAGCAGGCCCTGCGGGTGCGGTAGGTGCCACTGGGGCTACGGGAGCTACAGGAGCCGCAGGTGGAATAGCCCAGTTTGGTTATATCTACAACTTAGGAGCTCAAGTCGTTCCGATAGAAGCGGATGTAATTTTCGATACGAACGGTATACTTACACCTGGTATTACACATGCTCCCGGCACTACACAGATTGCAGTAACTGACGCGGGGATCTATGAAGTTAATTTTTCAGTATCGGGTGTAGAGCCAAGTCAATTCGCAATATTTGTTAATGGAACCCTTGCTGCGGGAACCATATACGGCTCAGGAGCTGGCACACAGCAAAATACAGGGCAAGCCATCATCGCTCTGGCATCCGGTGATGTTCTTACCCTGAGAAATCATAGTTCTGCCGCTGCGGTTACCCTCCAAACTTTAGCTGGAGGTACCCAAGCCAACGTAAACGCTTCTGTGGTTATCAAAAGATTAAGTTAGACCTGGAAACATCCCGTTTATCTTACTGCTAACGGCTCATCTGTTCAGATCAAACATCAGCTTGTTCCCGCTTGGGCCAATGACAGAAAATCTATTCACTTCATGGATTGCAACCATGGAATTTCCTTAACCCCTGTGTCGCTTGAGCGGGAGGAGAGGGGTTACCTTCTCCATTCCATACATTACTACCAATCTCGATTCTTGTTCCAACGGGCAGTCATCATTACAGTCCACTTCTATAGCTTAAAACGCCATTATAATACCTTTGTCATTGGCATACATCGAACTGATCCCTCTGGTGGGCACAATATGAATATCTTTAAATTGATAGCGGTTCTTCAACGCATTCATTAACTTTTCCGCCAGTCCGGGATTATTGCAATGAGCAATGACGATGCTTTCTCCTTCGGTAGCCCGACCACTTTTTTCAATGGTATCTGCCAACTTTTCGATAATTTGATTCTGACCGCGCGCTTGAGTAAATAATGCGATATTCCCGTCACCGTCCGAACCTAAAATGGGCCTGATATGCAAGAAAGAGAGTATCTTTCCAGTGATTTTATTCATTCGTCCGTTCTTGACCAAATTGTCCAGATTCTCTAAAACAAAGTAGGTTTTCATCTTGCTGATAAAGCCCTCCAAGGAAGAGATAATCTCGCTTTTATGATATCCCTCGTCGATCAACTTGCGTAGTTTTAGAGCTAACAAGAGTTGTCCAGCCGATGCGCTTTTCGAATCGAATACATGGACATCCGCCCCCTCTTCTTCCGCCATATCTTTTCCTACCAATGCACTAGAATACGAACTGGACAGGTTGCTGGATAATGTAATGGCAAAAGAAGTATGCGCACCTTGAAAGGCTTCCTTATACAGCATAGGTGACGGTGATGCGGAACCAATTTTGGTTGTACAGGCTTTCATTTCTTCCATAAACTGAGGCAAGTCCAATGTGTCATCATCTACGAAGCATTTATCTCCCAGCGTCATGTTTAACGGAATCGTAGTAACTTGCATCTCTTCTCTGAGATCTGTCGTTAAATCGCAGCAACTGTCTGCTATTATTTTATATCTCACCCTGTACACACCCTCACATTATGTTATTTTTCAATAGAACCCGCATTCATAATACTCAAGGAAAGCTCAATTAACCGTATAAACTCCTTCACATTCTCCTCACCCAAACCCGCCACAAGCGCTTCAAAATAGCCTTCAATTCTCTCTTGTTTTTGTTTGATCAAGGATTCACCATCTGCTGTGAGCCTAACACACATCCGTCGTCTGTCATGCTCAGACATTTCCATAGTCACATAGCCTTTTTTCCTTAATCCCGTAAGCGCTGCCGTAATTCTTGATCTGGATACATGCAGATGATCGCTGAGTAAGGAAGGATTAATTTCATTATCTCGATGCTGAACTAAATATTGAAGCACATGGTTTTCCCCCTGGACAAGTTCCGTCAGGCTACTGAATAATTCCATGTCATAAATCCGGTTAACGGATTCTCTCAATTCATCCCTTAGTTCATAATCTTTCATAGTGAACCTCCGCAAAACACATAATACATACAGTTAACTATTAATACTATGTACTATAATGAATTGCCCACGATAATAACAATGAAATATTTGTGAATTTTAATACAAGGGTTAATGAGCTCCGCGTCGAATAAGAAAAAATACGCTTGATCACCTCTTGCCTGTTTACGATAAAGGAGTTGTTACATAAGATGAAACAGTTTACTCTTCGCCAATCCCAAAATTCCGATGTCGAAACTATTGCTAATTTACGGGCGATTGTACTGCGGAACGATTTAATCAGATTAGGAAGGTTTGATGAAGATAAAGTTCGTCAACGCTTTCGTGATGCATTCGATTCTGTCCATACCTGGATCATAGAGGAAGACTCTTCTTTTGTGGGCTGCATCGCTTTTAAACCGAGATTAGACGGTTATTTATTGGAGCATTTTTATATTCATCCCAGTTACCAAGGTAAAGGGGTCGGCAGTCAAATATTAAAAAATCTGCTGGAACAAAATCATGTAAAAGGAAAACGTGTAACCTTAAATGTTCTGCAAGGAAGCTCAGCCAGACGTCTTTATGAACGATTTGGTTTTAAAGTTGAACGTGAGGACCCTATTGACGTTTACATGTACTTAATCGTAGAGGGACATTCCACAACCGTCGAAAGATCATAGAATCATGCTTCAACACTCCCTTGAATGTCCAGTTACATCTGCCCCAAGATGCTATTACGACTTCAAAAGATCTATGAACCGGGATGTTGGAAAAATATAAGCATTTACAAGAAAAGGCCAACCACTAAATACGGGTTGACCTCATCATTTAAAGAATGTCTTACGCTTCTAAATGAATATGAACTGACTTTACAGCACCGTTTTAACCGTGTCTTGGACTTGCTTTAGCAGTCCTTTATAGCCATCTTCATCAAGATAACCAATACTTCCAAGCAGCAAGTGACCGACGGATTCAATTCCAACGAAATCAAAAATTCCCGTATCTGATGTGATCTTCAATCCTGCGGTCATACCGATTTCATCGTAGATCGCGTTGGGAGTACCATGTGTATTCACGATAAAACCTTTTTTACCTGTAAGCAGCTTATTAATCCCTTCCGCACCAGCCGTATATGCAAAGCCGTATGCAAATACACGATCAACGTAACCTTTCAGGATAGCAGGAAGACCTGTCCACCAAATGGGAGAAATAAAAGTAATCGTATCCGATTGTGAGATGTATTCCTGCTCGACTTTGATATCAGCCGGGGTTTGCCCTGCTCTCATAGCGGCAGTATCCTCAGGTTTTAATACAGGTTGAAAATCAAGGGCATATAGATCGCGTACAACGACTTCGTCACCTTTTTCTTTCAGGGTATTTACAACCGTTTCGAGTATCGCGTGATTAAAGCTTTCTGCGTTAGAGTGAGCATAGATAATAAGATGTTTCATTTAATAACCTCCAGATGTTTTATTTTTATTTTGATATTAATATAGATATCTATACATTTACTTAAAAAAATTTATAATCTGTTTTTTACATGCTCCAGCAGATATTCCAGCTGTTCTTTTTCTTCATCTTTGAGACCACCATAGATGGTTTCTTGTAATCTATTGGAGATCATCTCAAATATAGGCTCTATCTCTCTTCCCTTATCGGTCAAAAATATCAGGGTAACTCGACTATCCTCCCTTTCTTTTTTTCTTTCGACATACCCCAACTTCACTAGCTTGTCGATCAAAACAGTAACAGTGGGTTGCTGACGAGAAATTTTTTGCGTCAATTCCTTAATGGAAAGCCCGTCCTTTTGATAAAGGAACATTAGAATTCCACCATGAGTAGGAACAATTCCTTCAATTCCATTCGCTTCAAGCTCAGACACAATCAATTTATTGATCGAGTCTCTAATGGTTCCTATCAGTGCAGCTGCATTATTTTTTAACATACAAGCATTATTACATAGATATCTATATATATCAAGTGTTGGTGTCAGTCTGATCTGGTTTTAGTATATGAATGATTCAAAGAACTAGGATTAAGTTTGATATAATGAAATCTAAAATAGATAGGAGCTTGTTAAATGGAGCAGCTTTTAAAGAAAATTCAATACTTGAGTACCCAATAAAAGACAACTTTAGAGAAAATATGACTTAATCTAAAATGGTTCATGGTGGACTACTATCGCAGACGCATTAAAAAGCCAAAATACCCGAAGTTCCTTACATACTTTGAGTATTTCGGCTTACATTATTTATATATGAAAATGAAGAAGTATTCGAAGTATGAGATGTTTTAGTTGAGCGTTTGAAGTACCTCAGGTGTAAAGGTTTGAAGATCATGAATTCGGCCTTCACGTATTTTCGTAGCCCATGCAGGATCGCTCAGAAGCGCACGCCCAACAGCTACCAGATCAAATTCATTGTTGTCCAGCCGTTCCAGAAGTTCATTAATATCTTGGTGTCCTGCCCCTTTCCCTTCCGTATAACTTACAAAATCCTCATCCAGACCTACAGAGCCAACCGTAATCGTAGTTTTTCCAGTCAGCTTCTTCACCCATCCGGCAAAGCTCAAATCGGAGCCTTCAAATTCAGGTACCCAAAAGCGACGTGTCGAGCAATGGAAGATGTCCACGCCCGCTTGTACCAACACATTCAGGAATTGCCCCAGTTTATCCGGTGTATCGAACGGTTTTGCGTTGTAATCATTCATTTTCCATTGGGATAGGCGCATGGCAATAGGGTAGTCAGGGCCAACCTCAGCACGAATAGCTTCCACAAGCTCAATGGCGAATTGAGCACGTTTTATGATATCTCCACCATAGCGATCTGTACGTTGGTTCGTTCTCTCCCAAAAGAATTGATCAACCAGATAGCCGTGTGCTCCGTGAATTTCAACACCGTCAAAACCTAGTCGTTTTGCATTCGCAGCTGCATCGACATAGGCGCCAATGACCTTGGCGATTTCTTCTTCTGTCATCGGCTCGGTCACTTTATTGCCTTCCAGATCCAGCCCCGATGGACCAATCGATAGCACTTCGGGATTCGGCTGAGATCCCAAAGGACGAGCCATCCCCATATGCCAAAGCTGTGGAAAAATTTTACTGCCTGCTTTATGAACCTGTCTGACCACTTCAGCCCAACCGTTTAAAGCCGCTTCCCCATAAAAATTAGGTATCCTCGGCTCACTTGTTCCAGCCGGATGGTCAATCACTGCACCTTCAGTAATAATAAGACCTACATCATTCTCTGCGCGACGGCGATAATAAGCGGCTACATCCGGTCCTGGCACACCATTTGGTGAAAAAGCACGGCCCATTGCCGGCATTACAATACGAGTCTGTAAGGTCAGATTATGAATGGTATAAGGTTGAAATAAAGCTTCTGTTGAATGGACATTTTGCGGTTGATTACTCAAGGATTGTACCTCCTCATTTTCTTTTATCGTTTTAAAGGATTATATATAAGGCTCATGCATCATCAAACGGGGTGTAAGTGAAATGTTAGCAATGTTTAATTTATCATTCAACCGACAAAATGTTCATTCTGTTGCTTAACCAAAAGGCTTATAAAATTGTTGTATAACTAAACTCACTTGTTGACAAAACAGCACATGTTTATAATGGGGGAATCATTTAATTTACCTGAAAGGAGTGTCTTGAGGATGCCTGGTGTAACCTCACCCAACCCAAACGATCCGCGCGTCATTCGAACACGTAGATTAATTCTCGACGCATTCATTGACCAATTAAATAAGAAAGACTTCTACACGATTACGATCAATGACATTACCCAAAAAGCCACCATTAACCGTGCTACGTTCTATGCACATTTTCAAGATAAATATGCACTGCTTGAAACTCTTTTGTCAGAAGCATTTTTGGAGCATGTTATTAAGAGGATTGATGCTGAGGCGGGTTTGTCGGAAAGGACCATTCAGAAACTTATTCTTTCGTTATGCGACTATCATGACACTAGTAATCAATGCATCCATAAATATAATTCAGTCGCACCGATCCTGGAAGAACATATTAAGAATCAATTAGAGCATTTCATACTTCAACTCATAACAAGAGGAACCCGTAATACAGACCCAAGAACGTTAGAACTTGCCGCGACCATTTTAAGCTGGTCCATTTATGGTGTAACCTTTCGCTGGAATGTGGAAGGAAAAAAAGAGTCTCCTACAGATTTAGCCGAGAGAGCTGTGCCTTTAATCTTCAATGGGGTTGTCTTATCTCTAGTCTCACAAATCTCTTAGCAGAAAATGCGAATAAAAAGGGCCGTTCCCAGTATTTTTCGATCAGTTCCTGGGACAGCCCTTATAGTATATTGTAAAATAATTGCCTCTTTTATTTAAAGAATTTTCTTAAACATCTCGATAACTTGTTCTTTGCTAGGTATGAACGGATTGCCTGGAGCGCAAGCATCCTTCATTGAGTTCTCGGCAAGCAGATCCAAATCCACTTCATTTACACCCAGTTCAGAAAGTTTGGAAGGAATCCCAACTTCCTTCGACAGGTCTTTGATTCTTTGGATTACATAGTCTGCGCATTCCTTATCCGTTTTCCCCTTATCTTCAAAACCGATGACCTTAGCGATGGCACGAAATTTCTCCGGTACATGCTTGGCGTTCTCCTCCTCCACAATCGGCAGCAGCATGGCATTGCAAACACCATGAGGCAAATCGTATACGCCGCCAAGCTGATGCGCCATCGCATGAACGTAACCCAATCCGGCATTATTAAATGCAAGTCCTCCCAAGAAAATAGCGTATACCATTTGCTCACGTGCTTCTATATCATGACCGTTGCTCACCGTGCGGGCCAAATGATTAAAAATAATCTCTACTGCTGCCAACGCAGTCGCATCCGTTACAGGATAGGAACCTGGCGTAACCAAAGCTTCAATAGCATGGGTCAAAGCATCTAGCCCTGTAGCTGCCGTTAACGCGGCGGGTTTGTCTACCATCAGCTCAGGGTCATTGACCGAAATCGTAGCTACACTATTCTTATCAACCATAACCATCTTGACCTTGCGCTCTTCGTCCGTAATGACATAATTGATCGTGATTTCAGCCGATGTTCCTGCTGTGGTATTAATAGCCACAATAGGAAGCGATTTATGCTTGGATTTATGAACGCCCTCATACTCGGTTATATGTCCCCCGTTGGTAGCAATAATGCCGATTCCCTTAGCCGTATCCTGTGGTGACCCTCCGCCAATCGAAATTAAAAAGTCACATCCGTTTTCTTGCAGAAACTGAACACCATCATGTACATTTTTACAGGTCGGATTTGGTTTTACTTCATCGTATACCGCATAGTCCACTCCAATATCATCCAGCAAAGACGTAACCTTGCCTGCAATACCACTCTTCATCAAAAATTTATCCGTTACGACGAGAGCTTTGTTTAAATTCAGTTCTTTTATATACGGCCCAACTTCATGCAAACAGCCTGTTCCCATAAGATTGATAGATGGTACAAAAAATACATGTGCGCTCATATAAAATCGGCCTCCTAAAGGATTCACTTCTTGTTGCCTCGCTAAATATAGGGCTATCTCTTAAAAGTGAAATGTTTCACATTTATAATTTTATCTTTATTTTATTTTGATGTCAATAATAAAACAAAGATATTAATTGGTTTTGTTTTTGTTTGTTTATGTTTTTCGAATCAGTCCAATATTTGGTACACAACTAATCGGAGGAAGCCTCGTACAACTTAGATGAACACATTAACAACGAGGTGATGACAGCATGACAATCAACAAGGGAGTATTGCTGGCTCTGCTAGCGGTATCGCTACTCCAAGCAAGCCCATCTTATGCGAAGTCGGTACCGCTGACTCCGGTGACGACCGTTTATGTGGATGACCATCCGCTTCAGCTTGCCGCCCAGCCGCTGCTGCTAGACGGGACAATGCTCGTCCCTATGCGCCAGTTGTTTGAGGCGCAAGGAGCCAGGCTTTCCTGGGACGGATCCAGCAAAACCGTAACAGCAACCAAAAACTACACGGTGCTGACCTACCGCATCGGGGAACTCGCTGCCACCTTAAACGGCAATACGCTGTCCCTGAATGTTCCCGGACAGATTGTTGAGGGCAACACGATGATTCCACTGCGTTTTGTAAGCGAAGCACTTGGGAGCACAGTAAAGTGGGAGGCCTTGACCCGGACCATCCGAATTGCCTCCAAGGACGATTTTTTCACAACGGTTCTTTCTGGAGTCAACCTGCGCAGCAAACCAGATTCATCGGTAGCTTCCTCTTCCCTACGGCTTATTCCAGCCGACGAAAAGGTTCATGTCATTCGCGAGGTCAATGCTCTCTGGCTGGAAGTGCGCACTAAAGACAACCTGACCGGATACATATCGGCTAAACCAAAATACAGCGATTATACCAGCCCATCCCTGGTGGAACGACAGGGAGATGAACTGATCGCCTACGGAGAGAAATTCCTTGGTACTCCTTATGAATTCGGAGCAGCAAGCGGCCAGACATCGACCTTTGATTGTTCTTCTTTTGTGGAGGAAGTGTTCCGTCATACGCTCTCTATCGACCTCCCCCGTGTCTCTTACGATCAGGCTAAAGAAGGCCGGAAGGTCGGGCTGAACGAGCTGCGCAAAGGCGATCTGCTATTCTTCAGCGCACGCGGCCTGGAGATCGGCCATGTGGCTATCTATGCAGGGAACAACAAATTGCTGCATACATTCTCCAAAGAACGCGGCGTTCATTTTGACACGCTTGACGATAAATGGCAGAAACGTTTCGTAACAGCGCGCAGGCTGTTTTAGGACGAACCAGATAGCCAATAACAGTAAGCTATTCCAGTCCACATTCATTATCTTCTAATTGCCTTTTGCCGGACGCTCCCTTGCGGATTGCGTTCAGGCGGCAAAAGGTCGGGATTCATTGTAAAATGGAGGTCATAACGTTTAAAGGCTACGATCGCTTAAAAAATTGGATTGAAGTATTAATCGTTTTGAAATACTAGGTAGAGTCTTTTGACTATAGACAGGAGGAATAAATAATTATGCAATTTGAGACAAACCGGCTCATCATTCGTGATATTGGCAGATCCGATTGGGAAAGTATACATACGTACACGTCATTGCCTGAAGTTACTAGCTATACAGCCTGGGGACCGAATACAGAAGAAGATACAAAGGCATATATAGAACAAGTTCTAGCCTCACAGCAGGAACAGCCACGACAAGACTATGAACTAGCCGTTTGTCTGAAAAACAATGGAACCCTGATCGGCGGTGTTGGTATTCATGTCAAAGATACTAATGCAGAAATGGGTTATGTTTTGAATCCAGATTATCAAGGGAAGGGTTATGCAGCAGAGGCAGCACGAGCGTTACTAGACTTTGGATTTAGCACACTTGCTGTCCACCGTATTTATGCAACATGTCGTCCAGAAAACAAGGCCTCTGAGAAGGTTATGCAACAGATCGGAATGCAACGTGAAGGTTTGATGCGTGAACACTGGTACTACAAAGGCGAGTTTCATGATTCATATTTGTACTCTATTCTTGCTGAGGAATATAACAGGGCATAAAAGGTATTTTTTATATCTAAATATATTTTTGTATTTTTCAACAGACAATTACTCCTTGAGAAACATGTTGCTGCGATAAAATGATAGTTAAATCATTTAATGACAAATAGGTTTGAGGAACTTTTCTGAACGATAAAATTTTTATTAAGGAGGGAACAACATGGAAGCTTTTGCAGAATATTTAGCGCATATTGATAACCCCCAACATCGGGCCCGAACGCAAGAAGTTTTGGCTTGGGTAACCAAGAAGTTTCCAAATTTAATGGCAAAAATTGCGTGGAATCAGCCTATGTTTACGGATCACGGCACATTTATTATTGGCTTTAGCGTAGCCAAACATCATTTGGCCGTTGCCCCTGAAAAGGCAGGGATTAATCATTTTTCTGAGTTAATTGTGCAGGCTGGCTATGATCACACCAAGCAGTTGGTACGTATCCAGTGGGATAGTCCAGTTGATTTCTCATTACTTGAGAAAATGATCGAGTTTAATATTTTGGATAAGGCAGACTGTTCAACCTTTTGGCGGGAATAAAAAAAGGTTCCTTTTCTCGTAAAACTATACATCGAGCATCACAAATAAGTATTTTTCTTCTCGCCCCCTCTACCATCCTTCCAAATCTCATCATGCTAATGACCCTTAAAGTGACCCTATGCTATAATGTGGAAAGTATGGATTGTTACATGCACAGGAGGATTGGAGCAGAATGATTGGGAAATTTTTAATTTTCTCTCTACTATGGAGTTTGCTTGGCAACCCGTTTTTGGCAATGCTCGTACTCCTAATCGTGATCTATATATTAGATCGCAGCTTTGTCGGTGTATTGCCCAGCATCAGCAAACCATGGAAAAGAAGACGCAATGCCGCTCGATTGCGCCAACAGATTACGCTAAACGCCAACGATGTGGCTGCCAAGTTCGATTTGGCTCGTATCTGGATCGAAAGCAAGAAATATCCTCAGGCTTTGGAGCTGTTATTGGAAATTCAATCCCGTTATGAAGAATCCGCAGACTATTGGAACGCACGGGGAACGGCTGAAGTACGCACAAACCATCTGGAGGATGGAGAACAGGATTTACTGAAAGCACTGGACATTAACCCGCGGGTGCAATACGGTGAGCCTTATTTGCATTTAGCCACTGCTTTCAAAGAACGTGACGTAAATAAGTCACTTCATTATCTGCAGCAATTTCAGGAGATTCAGTCTTCTTCCAGCGAGGGCTATTATCTGACAGGCTTGATGTACCGTATGCTGGGACGCAAGGATGAAGCCACTGTAGCCTTTAACCAGTCCATTGCTGTCTATCGTTCCCTGCCCAAATACCGCAAACGAAGTGAGCGCAAGTGGGCTGCGCGCAGCTTATTCCGTAAATTTATTGTTTAACCATCCTGTTAGCACCCTTAAGGAAATGTTTCCCTATCATGAGATGTGGGAGACAACCTTGAAGGTGCTTTTGTGTTGACAACAGGAAGCTATCCATTCAATGTAAAATCAAAATTTTAGACTTTCCCAACCATATTGAAGTCATACCATATGTGTAAGAAAAGGCCAACCAGTAATGCTGGTTGGCCTCATCGAACTGCAATCCTTTTTTCACTAATCACTCGCTCCCGTGATGCTTAACTAACAGCTATCTCGATACTTCCGTAACTTTCACGGTCTTATGACTACATTGACTGACTGGACGCTCCACATGACCAGCGTCATCTGTACACCATGACTGCGATTGGAAGGCGAGGAACATGCCAAGCCACTTATTTTCATCCTCAAGATGAATCACAATCCCGCCATCCTGCCAAATCCCGTCGTCTTTTTTGAAGTCCTTATGGTTACCTTGGTTCATGTGAATGTTATGCATACCGCTCGGAAAAGGCTCGCCGTACACATAAATCTTGGCATTCTCTTTATCAATTGCCCTGTGTAAATACTCGTCAACTTTCTCGTTTAGATCATTGTTCGGGCCCTCTATGTCATAAGCAAGCTCAATCATTTTAGAAGGTTCGAACAGCCCACCACGGATATAATCCAGCGCAATTTCCCGGTTGGACTCATTTATTTTAGTAAAACCTTCTTTTAAATTTGGCAAATGAGTAATTTGTTCAGAATTGAAATCCTCACTGACCAGATAAATCAGTTCAGAAGGCTTCTTTTTCGATTTAACGTTGATGGCCAATTCGTATTCTTTGCCAGCAGCTTCAACCACCGCATGATAATGCGGAGTGCTGTCATTTGTACGCGGCGCAGGAATTCCTTGGATCACTTTTCCCTTTAATACTCCGTATGAATTTAGTGGCATGGTTATCGGCTCCTTTAATGTATAAGTTGTTGTATATGTGCATTTTTTAATTTCTCAAGTGCCCATTTTGTTTTTGACATATCCTGCCCAAGCAAAATATTATGCTCCTTGAAAAAATCAACAAATTGCAGGTGTTTGGCCTCAGCTACGGCCTCGGTTGCTTCTTTTATTTTCATTGTAGCCTCAGCAATACAGTCTTCACCTATGAACCAAATCTCCAGATGTACTTTCTCTTCGTTCCACTCACTCTTGTATTTTACAGATTGAACAGGTCCCATCACACGGCCATCTTGTTCTACGATTTTAAATACACCGCTGTTCCTAAACGGCTGTGGAGCCCGATCCAGCACGGGCTGCTTCCACAGGTCCGGGGATGTTCCTTCCAGCTTGATTTCCGGGTCTTGTGAAAGAGACAACGCCTTTTTCTCGTATCCCCACTCCACTTCCAGTTCATAATCCACGAGTACAAATCCTTCATTAACCGCTTGTTTTACCGCATTTTCCAAGTTATCATATTCCCTGATTCGTCTCTTATAGGTAAGCTCCCATCTCTCGTCCTTCCAGCGATTGCGGATAATCCAGCCTGTTTCATAAAGCTTCATATCGGGAGTGTCCATCAAATAAATTTGCATCCTGTCTTTGAGAGAGAAGGATAAACCCGCGACCTGGGGAATCAATTCCTTATCCTCGGTTAACACTTTCTTTGGTTCCACAAAAAGCTTGAATTCATAAGACATTTTATCGTTCATTCATACCGCTCCCTTTTAGGCGTTGGTTAAGAGTACTGACTCAGGTCCGGTTTGTTTTGTCTCCAGTAATCGGCTAGCAATTCAGGAGCAGTTAAATAGAGCAGGCCGTTACCTTCCTCAGTTTTGATGCCGCTTAATGGAATTGTACATTTCAGAATCTGTGCATAAAGTTCATCCTCGGTTAAGGTGCGATTGAATTGGGAGTCGCTTTGACAATAGTTAAGCACTAATGCAAGTGCACCGACCACATGGGGAGAAGACATTGAGGTACCGGAGATCACTTTATAAGGCTCGGCTTGATTGGGAACTAAATCAAGGGGATAGCAGGATAGCACATTGACACCTGGGGCAGTTAGATCGACCTCATTGTTTTTCGTTAAAAAATGAGCTGTTTCCCCGTTGAAATCAACTGCTCCCACGGAGGTACACTCATTGTACGCGGCTGGATAGCGCATCTCTTCCTTCCATGTATTCCCTGCTGCACACACTACAATAATTCCTTGGTTAACAGCACGTTTAATGGCCTCATGCATTTCCTCATGCATTTCCTCATGCATTTCCTCATGCCCCCTTCCAGCGGAAAGAGACATGTTGATAATTTGAACATGTTGGTCAATTGCATAATCAATCGCCTTTGCAATCCATTCGGGACGACCGCTCCCTTCATGATTAAGGACTTTCAGAATAAGTAAACTTGCTTCTGGCGCAACTCCGACCACCCCGCGGTCGTTTTTAGTTGCTGCTATCGTACCTGCTACATGGGTACCATGACCGTTGTAATCAGTGAAGATTTGCTCATTTCCACCATCATCATCCGTAAAATTTCGCCCTCCGATAATCCGGTCTTCGAGATCAGGGTGTCTTTTATCGCAGCCGGTATCTAAAACAGCAATTTTCACTCCTTTACCATATTTCCCTTTCTCCCAAAAGGCTGGAGCCTGAATCATCTGTACGCCCTTCGGAATTTCTTTAATGTGGTGGGTTACATCCTCGGCCTGAAAGGGAAGGAGTGTAACTGCATCACCGGTAAGTGTATTGGTAGTCATTTACTTGTACCTCCTTTGTTCTTCTTTCCACTTATCATTAATGTAAAGGTTTGTACACACTGAAATCGATCCGATCAGCCAATTCGGGAAGATCAATGAAAGGATTTCGATTCCCTTGAATCTTATAAATGGCTTGATTTCTATGCTTTTCATATTTAAGGTTGGGAGGGAAATCCTTATGCCATTTAAGAAGCACATCAACGTCTTGCTTCTTGACATAAGCTTGTTCAATTGCCTTGGGATAGCGGAGAATGAAGTACAGCATTGCCCTCGCGACCATTCCTTTAGCATATTCCGGTTCGAACTGACCATCCGACGAGCCGTCTCCACCTTCTCCTTTACCGCATTCATCGTGGACCCAGTCTGTTCTAAAATCATCAGGATTGTAGTCAGAGAAATCGACGTACACTTTATTCCCTCTTCTTGCATTGCATGTTTTCTCACAGTAAAACAGATGATGCATGTCCCCGCGCATGGGTTCATGTTTATCAAACCAGGATTGAGGCACAACATGCTCAATGTTTACATTATGACCGAGGTGACTCGTTTCATCTGCCGCAGAAATCTCATTCATATCTTCTTCAATGACCTGGTGCGGTTCGGCTTCTTTACCGGAATAAATACTTCGCAAATACCCGTCGTCATGCAAATCTACCTCAGTTTTTAAATACTCGTCGCTATTTTTGTAAGGAATTTTGTTCTTGTGAGTATCCGTAAGCAATTGGGTCAAAGCATGAAACAAAGCTTTGCCATCTTCTTCATCCCGATGAAGCGATGAATAATACTGCTCTACATCCGCTTTATCCCTAGCAGAGTCATAATACTCACGGCTATTGCTACGAATTCTCTCCAGATTTGCATCCAGTTCATGCAGCCGAGTTGCTGCAATTTCAACAGTATTCATAACTCTGTCTCCTTGCATCAAAAATGGAAAACATCAACAACCTCATAGCCTTCCGCATCTCCCTTAGGCATCAGCATGATCATCCCTAAATAAGGAATTGGATCTACTTCGCCGTTAAAGGTAAATTGGTGAGCGATCAATACCTTATTAAATCCTTCCGCAGGGTTGGACTCCAAAAGAGTCAGCAATCGATTTTTCCTTGCCTGTTCTTCTTCGGTTGGATTCTCCCTGAACAACGTGTCCATATCATATAAAGCCTCTTCCACATGGATATTCTGAAAAGCCGCTTTCCCCGTTTGCTGAGCTCTTCGCGCAGAACTTGTCACCACCGGCAGCTGTACTGGAATATTTTGTTCTCTAAAAAAATTCCCAAGTGCAGTTGCCTGCTCTTGACCGATTTCACTTAATTCTGAGTCGCCAGAGCGAGGAAACGGTTCTGCATGCCGAAAATAAAGTATATACCCTCCTTTCTGAAGCCGTTGAACCTGCTCTGTGCTGGGTCTGCTGACATTGGCAGTGGACAAACTCATGATCCTGACCTCCTAGTTCATTTTTTTAAGACTAATCTATACTTCGTAAAACAATCTCCATTTATATATGTAAATTTATGGTTTACAGTTTTTATAGCCCCCTTATGTTGCACTAACAAAGCGTATTTAGAAGATTTATAATTAAGTATTTACAGTTCAGTTTGTATAGCTTTGAAAATCTGAGGGGAGATTAGAATGGATACTATGACATGAAAAACTGGATAGAATCTTTTGAATCTATCTTTACAGCAAGAAAAGCCACAAAAAATTTGAAAGTGACCGTATGTCTGAAAAGCAACAGGAGCTTGGTCGACGGTATTGGTATTCATGTCAAAGGTACGAATTCAGAGATGGGATATGTTTTGAATTTTTAAAAATATGGATAATTATATGTCACGCGAATGGGAGCAGGATAAGATTCAGCAAACTATTGGAATGCACGAGGAACAGCCGAAGTACACACGAGCCATCTGGAAGATGGTGAACTGCATTTACTGAAAGCACTGGACATTAACCCGCGGGTACAATACGGTGAGCCTTATTTGCATTTAGCCGCAGCTTTCAAGGAACACGACGTAAATAAGTTTCTGCACTTTCTGCAGCAATTTCAGGAAATTCAGTCCTCTTCCAGCGAAGGCTATTATCTCACAGGCTTGATGTACCGTGTGCTGGGACGCAAGGATGAGGCCACGACAGCCTTTAACCAGTCGATTGCCGTCTATCGTTCTCTGCCCAAATACCGCAAACGAAGTGAGCGCAAGTGGGCTGCACGCAGCTTATTCCGTAAATTAATCGGCTAAACAGCTATATTTATTTTCTTAACGACCTTTCTCTTCTTTTGAGAAAGGTCGTTTTTACGTTTGTCTACCATGTACTTCCACGGACCTGAATCGGCTCCCTTTCGCATCCTGAATTTGGGGCATTTTTTTGTAATCAGTTGTTGACATGCCACAAATCAGGTCATATAATCCGTTTATGAACTGATGAGTTTATACATAAACTTTAAAGTACAAAAAAGACAGAAAGGATGATCATCTTGTTGAAACCCAGTCTCTACATATCTGCCATATTCATTCTTCTGTTTACCTCAGCTTGCTCATCTACAGGATTGAGTCAAAATGATGCAGCAGAACAACAAAAGCAAAAGGTGGAAGCAATGACTGTAAAAAAAGAACCGCTGTCTGCTTCTTTTGACCTTTCAGGCACACTACAGCCCTATGAAGACACCACCGTATCGTTCGAGTTATCCGGTCTGATACGTGACACACTTGTGAACGTAGGAGACTCTGTATCCCAAGGACAGATCTTGACCAAACTTGATCCATCCAGCTATCAGCTCCAACTGGAGCAGGCTAATACGGCCATTCTTGAAGCACAGGCAGGTATCAAAAATGCTACAGCCGCCATTTCCAGCGCAGATGCCTCCATTCAATCCGCCGACGCGCAAAAAGCAGCAGCTCAAGCTGGAGTCAACAAAGTGAACAAGGGTGCCCGTGAGCAAGAAAGGGCACAGGTCCGTACCAAAGTGCAACGAGCACAGTCCGCTTTGACTAAAGCACAAGCCACCGCTGAACGCACCAAGCTTTTATATGATCAGGGAGCTGCAACCAAAAACGATTATGAAAATGCACAGCTCGCTTTAACCAACGCCTCCAAGGATCTGGAGGATGCGCAAGAAACCCTCTCCTTAATACAGGAGGGAGCCACATTAGAAGATCGGCAATCGGCAGAATCCAGCTTGCGGCAAGCCCAAGCCGGGAAAGAAGCTGCTATCGCTGCGAAAGAACAGGCAGAAGCCTCCCGAGATAACTCAACTGCGGCATATCAACAGGCGGTCATTGCCAAAAAGCAAGCCGAACTTTCCCTCTCCAAGACAGCTTTAAAAGCCCCCATTTCCGGCGTTATTCTGGAGAAAAAGGCAACGGTGGGACAATTGGCGAGCACTGGACAGCCGATATATCGTATCGGACAAATCGACAAGCTCAAGGTGCTACTCCCTGTTCCCGATCATGAAATCACCAACTGGAAGCAAGGTCAGACAGTCCAGATTCAACTGTACGATGAGAACAGAGAAGGAACGGTCAGCAAAATTTATCCGGCCACCAACACCAATACGGGCAGTATCAACGTAGAAGTGATTGTTCCTAACCCCCAGCATGATTGGGCCCCGGGACAAGTCGTAAAGGCAGGCCGCCAACTGACCCAGAGTGAGCAAATTTTGCTCCCGGCCAAGGCGGTCATTAATAACGGTACAGATACTTTTGTCTATAAAGTGGTGAACAACAAGGCGGTCAAGACGGTCGTGAATGTCGGCCAGATGTCCAACAATAAGCTCGAAATTACCAAGGGGCTGAATGTCGGGGATCGTATCGTTACCACCGGAGTAAACCTGATTTACGATGAGCTGCCCGTTCAGATCACGGGGGGAACGAGCAAATGATTGCATATTTTATCAAAAAGAAAAAACTGACCCTCTTTATTTTTATCATGGCGATTGTTGCCGGGCTGTATAGTGTCTCCCAGCTTCCCCGCCAGGAAACGCCGGATATTATCAAGAAAACCGCTGTGGTCACGACCTTGTACCCTGGAGCTACACCCCAAAAGGTAGAACAAACGGTCACGAAGCCTCTGGAACAAAAAATGAAAGAAATCAATCATATTAAAAAGATTTCTTCTACATCCGAAAATGGACTTTCGACGATTATCATTGAGACAGAAGGCAACGCCAATGCTACGGAAGCCTGGGATGCATTACGCAAAAAAATGAACGATGCCCAATCTTCTCTGCCCACAGATGCTCAAAAGCCTGTCGTTAACGATGATTTGAATAAGGTATTTATCCATTCCTACGCCATCACGGGGGACTCTGTGGAGCAATTGTATCAACTAAATGATATGGTGAAATCGTGGAAGGATCAATTAAAAACCATTCCCGGTGTATCGGAAGTAACAATCAAGGGATTACCGGATCAAGAGGTTCAGATTCAGATTGATGCTCAAAAGCTCCAGCAGTACCATATCAGTTGGGAACAACTCATGGGTGCAGTGCAGAAGGAAAATGAGCAATATCCGATAGGCAATCTGGATTACAACGAACGCACATACCGAATGAATGTGACGCAGTCCAAGAATGCTCAAGATTTGAGTAAGGTCATTATTTCCAAAACTGAAAGTGGCGCTCCTGTGTATCTCAGTGATGTGGGCAGCGTTTTACTTACGCAAAATACCAGCAATTACATGGCCTTTTTTAACGGTAAACCAGCTATTACACTGACGATTAACGGTAATACCGGCTCTGACGTAGACACGATTTATAGTAAAGTAAATCAAGAAATGCAGTTGTTAAAACCGGATCTGCCTAATACGTTTCAACTGAATACATTATTTTCACAGACCGAGCGGATTGATCATATTTTTCATGGCTTGACCCGTGAATTGCTGTTTGCTATTGCAGCTGTTGTTATTGTATGTACATTGGGATTGAATGTGGTCACATCTTCCTTTGTCGCACTGGCTATTCCCATTTCGATTGCCATAGGCTTCATTATTCTTCCTATGCTCGGCGTAACGCTGAATCAAGTTACCGTCATCGGCCTCATTATTGTAATGGGGATTCTAGTCGATGATGCTGTGGTGATTAATGATAATATTGAACGTAGAATGATGACCTTGGGTGAGAGCCCCAAGATAGCAGCATTAAATGGAACGAAAGAAGTTTCCATTTCCATTTTGACCGCAACCCTGGCAACTGTAGCCTCCTTTGCCCCGCTGTTCTTTTTATCAGGCGATGCAGGCTCCCTTATCAAACCATTACCGTTTGCTGTTATTTTTACGTTATTGGCTTCCATGCTCATGTCCTTTACCGTCATCCCAATCTTTAGAGAATGGTATGGACAACGAAGTCAAAAAACGCCCAACTCCACCATGAAGCCGCCGGGACTGCTGGGAAAACAAATTGATGCTCTTCGTAACGCATATGCCGGCAAGCTTATTCCTAAAGTGATTAAACGACCTGGATTATATGCTGCATTAGGATTATTGATCAGCACCTCACTGTACGGTGTACTTGCTCTGATTCCGATCGACCTCTTCCCCAGAACAGACGATCCGCAATTAAGCATTAATGTGCGTATGCCAATAGGTACTTCTATAGAAGAAACCAAGCGGGTCACCGAGGATATTGCCAAATGGGTGAAGCAGCAGCCTCATGTGGAAACGATCAGTTATGCGGCTGGCGGCGAAGCTCCCCAGTTGTTTCAAGATATGACCGCTGACGCCAAAACAGGCACAACCGTGGGTCAGATTGCTATTGTTGGGGAAGAAGGTGTATTTGATCCCGATGAAATGGCAGTCAAATGGTCCTCTATCCTAAAGGATCGTTATCCGGGTCAATCCATTTCCTTGAAAATAGCCAAAGTGGGGGTGCCTCTCGGTAAGCCGATCTCCATTCGGATTTTAGGCAATGATGTAGGTCAGCTGCGTTCGTTGTCACAGCAGTTAAAAGAAGGCATTATGGCTACCAGAGGAACACAGGACATACAAGACAATATGGAAAATGAAGGCTATACGTTGGATTTCCAAATCAATAAACAAGCGATGGATCAATATCGGATTAGCAATAATGATCTGACACGTACACTCTTGTTAATGGGTAATGGCGTGAGCTTTAGCCGATTTGATACGGGGAAAGATTTGATCAATATTAAGCTGAAGCTAAGCCAAACCGATCAAAATCCTGAAAATTTGTTTCAGCAATTGAATGTGACTAATGCCAATGGTGTTCAAATCCCTTTATCTCAATTGGCTGAGTTGAAACCATCCTTTGCAACACAAAAAATTAACCATTATAATTTAAAGCGTTCGATTACTGTTGAAGCTGAAGTTCACGGCCGTACAGCTTCCGAAGTCATGAAGGATGTCAAGCTTAAATTGCAGGACATTAAATTTCCTCCAGGCTACACTTGGGAAATTGGCGGCGAGATTTCAGGACAAGATGACATTTTATCAGAAATAGGATGGTTATATGTTGTCGTCATCCTATTAATCTTCATGCTGATCTTTTTGCAATTTTATTCTTTCTCGACTCCACTCATCATATTGACTACCGTGTATATGGCAGCAGCAGGCGGATTTCTTGGCTTGTTCATTCTAAATACACCGATTACTTTTATGGGCGTGTTGGGCTTAATGACCTTGGCAGGTATTGTCGTACGTAACGGCATTGTGCTGATTGAGTTTATTGAGGATGCAAGACGTGAAGGGATCGAACTGAAGGAGGCGGTTATTGCAGCGACCAAAGCGCGTTTCCGTCCCATATTGCTTACTTCACTGACAGCCATTGTCGGTCTGATTCCGATTGCGCTTATTGGAGAGCTTATGTTTAGACCGCTGGCGTATACCATTATGTTTGGATTGATGTACTCGACCATTCTTACGATGTTTGTGGTTCCGTCCCTGTATATGGTTATTGCCCGCTGGAAATTAAAGAGACAGAGCAAAAAATTGGGGGTACAATGAAAAAAATAACGAGTGAAGATATTATCTATGCCGCCCTTTCCCTGTTTTCTGAAAAAGGGTACGATGCCACCTCGGTGGATGAAATTGCCCGCAAAAGCGGGATGGTCAAGGCTTCCTTTTATAAATACTTTCAAAGTAAAGAAGAGTTGCTGCTGGGGACAATCGTCCTGATTGAAAAACTTCTTGATGCAGATATTAAAGAACTTTATTTGAAGCACCAGCTACCTTCCCGTGAAAAGTTGAGACAACTGTATTTGATTGCGCTGGGCCGGATTTATAAGAATAAAGTTCATTTGCTGGTATACTCCGTCCCTTTAATCGGTTCTAAGGAAGAAAAAATCGCACAAGCCATTGATCGTGTTGAACATTATTTGTCTAACGTGATGGTTGATTTCTTAATTGATGCTTATGGACAATCTATACGTGACTATGCGCACGATATCAATTTTGTCATCAAAAGTATCATTATTAATTCCTTCCGAATGAGCGATTCAGAACTGTCCTCGACGGAGCATAAAACACTGGCTGAATTTATCGTCAGCATTACGGATATACTGGCACAAGGAATGTTGAGCCCTGATGTTCAACATCAAATCATGTGGGGCCGCGATTCCGTATTCTATGAAGATTCTGACCAAATCTGGACCAAAGGAAAACAAATCTCCTATGCACTGCAACGTATAGATACGGTTCTGAAACAAACTAAATTAAATGAAGCTACCCGGAATGAATATGTGCAAATCCTAAGCAGATTACAGCGTGAGCTCTCGGAAGAAAACGTGGAAATAGCTCACGTGAAAGCCCTCCTTCTATTTTTGGGGCAGCTGCCCGAGTTGCTGGAAGACTGTACCAAGCTGAAGGCTGTATTGGAAGTTTAGCACGCCGAAATGCAGAAAAAGAGGTTCATGATGGTCAGTTGCTACTGCCATCATGAACCTCTTTCTTTAATATACTTTGTCCGATCCAAAGCATCCTCTCACGCTCACCGTAACGGCGCATAACCAAGCCGATTCAGCTCTTCCGCAATCACGCGATAACCACGACTGTTCGGATGCACCCGATCTAACGAAAGCAGTGCCCGTTCATAGCCCTCAAATGCGGGATAAATGTTCGCCACCCGGTAATTTGGTCCGCCCAATGTATAGAGAAACGAGTTATACTGGCGCACGTATACTCCCGCCTCCCTCACCCCTGGAAAAGGATTATATAATCCCACCATTCGGATGATAAATGGCTCACGCTGACCGGACTTTATCTGATACAGGGCATGTACAATTTGGCGCACATGTTCTTTTGTGTGATTCAACGCTTGCGGAATGGAAGAACCCGACAAGCCGGAACCTCCAGTAAGGGCGCTGATGTATGGGCGCAGATCATTCCCGCCGATCGACACCGTTATGAGATCAGCTCGGCTGAGCGCCGACCGAAAAAGCGGATTGTTGCGGACCATTGACAGCAGCTCCTGCGATGTCAGTCCATTGATTCCCAGATTCTCGTAACTGACTGGCGTGTGAAGGCGTCTTTCTGTCATTCGTCGATAGATGGGTGCAAATCCGCCGCTCAGCAGCGTCCCTGCACCTGTCGTTAAAGAATCTCCAATCGCTGTGTAGTGGTACGCCAATGAAACCCACCTCCCTCCGACATAACATATCTTATGTAGAAAAAGGGACGCGGGACCCGGAGATTCGCTTATTCTTCGTCTATTTCATATATACAATGGAATTGTCCACCATCTGGCAAATCCTCTGATCCATATACGGCAAAGCCTACGTTGCGGAAGAAATCTGCCCCCTCCGCATCCGTGTCCACAGTGAGCCGTTTCGGACTACGCTCCTGAATGAGCGTAAGTAGCATACCCCTGGCATATCCTCTATGACGATTTTCGGGCAACACGGCCAGATGCCGGATTACAGTTGTCCCATCCTCCTGCTCCTCAAAACCCACAATACCTACAATCAGTCCTTCATCTTCTACACCGAACAGTTTCCAGTCATCCGAGGCTTGGTAGGTACGTAAAGCTGCCTCTCCGCGTTCAGGGTGATCCAACACGGCGTAGGTTATCAGCTCCAGAACCTCCTCACGATCTGAATCTGTTTTAATATTTTTAAACATTGTTTGTCGTCTCTCCTTAATAACCTGAAATTAGGATTACACTCTAATTCTCTATAATAAGCAACGGCCAGTTATCAAGCCATTGCTTCTCAAATACACGCTGCCGAAAAGCCGTTGTGTGACGAAACAAAGGGCTTTGCCGTACCCGCATATCCAGTAAATCTTCCAATCCATGCGGACAAATAACCTCTATTTGATCCTTGTCATTCAATCTAACCGCTATAGCCGTTGCCGTCTCTGGCCAGCGGCTCATCGCATCTTCTACCGAGGAATACGGAGCCTCCCCGTTGCGAATATGCATCCGAGCCTGATTTTTGACAGACCAGTTACGTCCGGCCTGCTTACGGTTCAAGGACAATTCTAGATACTCATCTCGTTCCTCTAGCGTATTTTTCGGGTCAAAATAAATAACATCAATATCGTTTAAAGGTGTAGCAGTTGTATAGCCATGGAGCTTGTCCCAAACCCGGTTACGTACATAGCCTGCGGCAATGCAACCTTGCGGCAGCCTAAGATCTCGCACATAGTGCAAGTCTTGCAGTACCTGCGGATCATTCATATATTGTATGATTCGTAGCACATTTTCTTCCGACTTCATCCTGCACTCAACTCCCTTTTTATGATGACAGTTGCTGCACCGATTCTCCTCCTTGAGCCGCGATCCGTGCTGTACGCTGCATCAGACGGCGGCGTGCGACCAGAAGGAATGGAATACCAATCACAACCGACAGGGCAACCGGAACAAAAACGGCAAGCGGCGCCGTTTGACCATAGATATCCAGCAGCCAGCCACCAAATAAAGGAGCCAGCACGCTTCCCAAATTATTAAAGCCGATTGTACCGAAGTAGGTCCCTTTATATTGAGCATCTGCAATTTGGTCAATCAATACGTCCAGCATCGTGAACAATAACACTTCGCCCACCGTAAACAGCACCATATCCAGTATAAACATCCAGCCTGAATTTAGCATACCACACAGCAACAAGCTGACCGCAATGCATAGATTTCCTGCAATCAAGGAATTTACTGGGGAAAAACGACTTGCCAGCCGCACCAGCGGATACTGAAAAGCCAATACGCAAACCGCGTTGACCGTCAGCATGTATGTAAACCACCGGGTTCCTTCCTCGAAGGATAAGGACAAGAATTGAGGCATTGTGGAATTGGAATGAGCATAACCCATCACGCAAAATACGGTTCCCAGCAAAATCGGCATAAACACCGGATCACGGCTGGCTGTACGGAATGCCTCTCCCATCCGCAGCGGAGCTTCTCCCGTCGTGGTCCCTACATGCAGATCGGAGGCATACCGTGCAAATTGGATCAACAGCAACACCCCATACAACGCGTACACGCCAGCAGCTACCATAAATGGCGTCCCCGTGGACGCAGAGCCCAATAGCAAACCGAGCAGCGGTCCTGCCACCACACCAACATTAATCGCCGCATATCTCATATTGTAGATGAGCAGTCTTTTCTCCTTGGGGGTTACATCTGATAACAGCGCCCGCGAGGTTGGCTCGAACAAGGATCTGCACAGTCCATTCAGAGCATTAATGACAAAAAAGGCCCAGGCCGCTTCCGCCAACGCAAAAGCAACGAATACAAGCGCCCAGCTCGCAATGGACACCAGCATCACCTTACGCCGTCCGATTCGATCTGAAATATATCCACCATAAAAGCTGGCAAAAATGCCGACCAACGAGCTGACCGATACGATCACCCCCGTATGAAAGGGGGACACCCCTAAACGGGTGGTAAGGTAAATAGACAAAAACGGGATACTCATGGATGTCGCCATCCGCCCAAAAATAGTACCGACAATAATCGTCCAGGCCAGCGGGTGAATGGAACGCAACTGTTCTTTCATATATGTCTCTTACGTCCTCCTTCCGTATGCAAGTCTAACAAGGGAGAACCTGTCTAGCACCGGTGAATATAGTGTTCCAGTTCTAAACACGTTGCTTGATAGACAGATTGGAGCGCAGACAACTTCGCTTTCGCATTCTCGAGTCGGTTCTCCCGTGCAAGCTGTTCAATATCGGACAGCAACGAGGACAAACGTCCGACACCCAGACTCACGCTGCCTGATTTCAACTCATGAGCAGCCTCTACAACTTTTGTGGCTTCGCCCGCCGCAGCCAGTTCATTTAACTTTTTGATTTTGGCAGGTGTATCACTTGTATACATTTCGATCAATGACTCCAGTAGCCCCGTGCTGCCATCCTCGTCCAGCAGCATAATTTCACGTATAACTTCCTCATCCAAAATCGGCTCGGCTTCCGGCTTTGGAAGCCATTTGACAAGCTTTTCAGAGAGCTTTTCAATCGTTACTGGCTTCATCAAGTAATCGTTCACTCCAACCTCCCGGCCCCGTGCCTGATCCTCCTCGGACACATTTCCGGTCAAAGAAATGATCGGTACAGGTGGTTGCTGGTTTTCTGCTTCCCGCTGTCGGATCGCTTTCGCCGCATCATGACCATTCAGCAGAGGCATATGATGATCCATTAGAATACAAGCGTAGGAGCGTTCGGAGGCCGCTCTTACTGCGGCTTGTCCATCCTCAGCAAAATCAATATGCTGGAATCCCAAGTGGTTAAGCTGTAATTGCACCACCTGCCGATTCACCCGATTATCCTCAGCCACCAAAATAGCTTGAAAATGACTATGCACACCGATGGCCTGCCGTTGATCTGGAGAAAGTTTGGATGAACCTAACATTTCGATCATTCCAAGTATTCCGTTCATTGGCGTTCTGAATTCATGACTAACCACAGCCAGAAAAGTGCTCTTCAGGTCATTAGCCCGTACCGCTTCTTCCTTTGTTCGTTTTAATTCTGCATTGCTTTTGGTAAGCTGACGCTGCAGATTGACCAGCTCGTTGTTCATCGCTGAAAATTCATTCAACATTTTTTCTTCCTCAGCCTTGTTTTCACAATCTCATCCGTTAATTGTTCGATCGTTTTCCGCAGGACAGCCATTTCTATTGTCGGTTCCTTCATATTAAAAGGCCCCCTTTACAAAATGACTTACGGGTTCACAAAACTAACATTATTTCCTTAGCGAAAGTAAGTCCCCTGCAACTTCCAGCGCTTCCTCGGCACCTGGTGCACATCCGTCCGCACCTACTGTCTGCCACAGGCGTGGATCGAGATTAAAGGGTAAGCCCCCGACCATAATTTTCACATGGCTAGTAGTTGTGTCTTGCCGAATGATAGCAATCAACTCTTTCACCAGATGGACATGGTAAGCCATGGTAGCTGAGATAGCCACCACATCAGCCGCAAAGGGATTATCATCTGTAAACCTTCCAGAAGCTTTTTTAACCAGGAAACATACTGCGTAAATAAAATAGGACTGTTCACGATTACACTTTCAGCTAAATAATTCAAACTATATATGGAATCCTGTTTTGTCTTTATTTTACCGTTGTCCCCAAAACGCTGCAAAAGATCGGGCTGTAATTCGTATTGCTTTTGGGTAACTAATTCAGCCAAAGCTCCTGCTTGCATCAGTAGCGACTCACCTGCGGTATATTGCTGTATACTCATGTACAGCTCCTTCCCCGACAAGGTATTTGTATTCGAAACATGTACGTAGATTAGCTCCGAGCGTGACTATTAGACAATTATACCTGATTTGCGACTCTACATTAACCCTGCTTCCCCAAAATACGACAAAAAAATAAAATACCGAAAAGTCGGTATTTTATCTAAAAGCAGATTTAACCTGTACATGCACAACTTATTATCCGTTACTCTTCTGTCCCTCAGCCGTTAGTCCAAGCTTTTTTAGCAGATGAATAGCCTGCTCTTTCTCTTCCACGGATAAGCCATCCACGGTCTCCATAATAACACGATGATGCTGCGGGAATATTTGCTCAAAGAAATGGCGTCCATCGTCAGTCAATTCTGCATAAATCACACGCCGATCATCTTGTGATGCACGGCGGGTAAGCAAGTTTTTTTTCTGGAGTTTATCTACCACGTACGTAATATTCCCACTGGAGATCAGTACCTTTTCTCCAATTTTCTGCAAAGGCTGTGGTCCGCGATAATACAACAGGTCAAGCACACCAAATTCTGTTGTATTTAATCCATGACTATGAATGTCCCGATTCGTACGGGACGTGACCGAATTATAAGCACGAGCCAGAACAACGAACAAATTAAGCGCTAAGTCCTGATCACCTGGTTTTACTGACATATTAACAGCCTCCGTTACTCATATCTTTATTCCAAGATATCTTAATTGTTTACTTTTGTCAAGTTTAAGCGCTCCTTCCCCCCTGCTCTTACGGTCTATAATGGAGGAATTACCGTCTATTATGTGAAAGTTACAGTTCATTATGTAAAAAAGCCCGCTCTCAGCCAGTCATAAAGCACTGATCCAGAGAGCAGGTTGATTACGATGCAATCCCTAACTTCTTACTTAAAAATACGTAGGCAACACGTCCGCATAATACTCCTAGAACATTCAGTATAATGTCATCCACGTCCATCGTCCCCGCGCCCAACAGCATTTGGGACACTTCAACAATGACCAGTGCGGTCACCACCGTTAACAGCAGACTGCCTATACTGCGCATGGACACCCAAATGAAGGGCACAAGAATACCGAAGGGAATGAATACGCCAATATTACCGAGCAAATTAAAACCCCATACCCGAAAAGGAAACGACTGCATTGCCCGCCAGTATTGCCCAATCGTATCAAACGGAACCATATTATACGAATACGGCGGTCCTGGTCGTAATGTACGACCAAAACCGAGAAACATCCAATATAGTAGAAGCCCTGTATATAAAATCAATAACACAAATGCCACATTATGAAGCAGACGGGTACCAGACATTATTTGTTACGGACGTCGATCTGTCCATTGGCACGTGCGATAATGACTTGGTCCGCCATATTAATGAACAGTCCGTTATCGACTACACCCGGAATTTGATTTAATCGGATTTCCAACTCTTGCGGGTTCTCGATCGTACCATAGCGACAATCAGCAATATAATTACCGTTATCCGTAAGGAAGCGCTCGCCGTCCTTCATACGCCATTCCGCTTTACAGCCTGTCTGCCGTAAAGCCTCCAACGTCCATTCACTGGCAAATGGTACGACCTCAACGGGTAAAGGAAATGCGCCCAGCACCTTCACATCCTTGGACTCATCGACAATAATGATTAATCGATCGCTATTGCTCTCCACGATTTTTTCTCTCAGCAGAGCTCCGCCTCCGCCTTTCACCAGTACAAGCTGCTCATTCACCTCGTCAGCCCCATCAATGGTAACGTCAAGCCTTCCAATCTGATGAAAGGGAATGATGGGAATTCCCAGCTCCCTGGCCTGATCCTCCGAGGCTTGGGATGTAGCTACAGCCTGTATATGTAATCCTTGCGCTACACGCTCTCCGATTTTTTGAATAGCCCAAAAGGCTGTCGAGCCTGTACCAAGTCCTACTTTCATGCCGTCCTGAATCGCCTCAACTGCTTTTTCGGCCGCTTTTTGCTTCAAATTCATTATCATCTCTCCCGCTCTATAGGCTAGTATTGATCATCATTCATTTTATATGAGAACGCTTTATAAAGACAGAGACAGCTTTTTACCATAACAGAGACTGTTTTCATCGTGTTCATACTCCCCAAATCGTTCAATAGGTTCGTATCCCTGCTGGGTATAGAGAGCAATCGCTTCAGGTTGAGCCGCTCCGGTCTCCAGTTTAATCCTTACAACTCCCCGCTTTCGGGCTTCCTCTTCCAAAAATGATAATAGACTAACAGCAATTCCTTGTCTGCGATAAGAGGAATCGACATAAAATCTTTTAAGCTCCATTTCTTCCCCATCTATAGGCCTAAGCCCTCCGCAAGCAACCGGTTTTTCATCCACATACACAACAGCGAAAATCATCTCTTTAACTTTTGGATTGGAAAAATCGACCAAGTAAATTCTGTCGGAAGGATACCTTTCCAGTAAGTCCTCATCCAGCCTATGAATCAACTCATGCAGATCCTCGTGATTGCTCTCAACCTTTAAAATCGTAAGCTTGGACATTCTTCTCATCCCTCTTCTCTACGCATGGATATATGGACTCATTTCGCAAACAATTGACAGAAACCGCGATAAATCAAGTATTTGCAACATCAAATATGAAAAATGTCCCAAATTGATAAGTGCATTTGACTCTATTATAAAGTATGATGGTTTCTGTTGAATAGTTGCTTATGGACTGAAACGAATTCGAATTTCAAGTTGAAGTATAAATTGGAATATACTGAAATACACACAGCGTTTACCTATTAAAAATTATTTTTTTATTGTGTAAGGTATTCATTTCAAGGGCTTTTCGTACGACATATATATAGGGATATAATACTTGTCTGTAAAAGGACTTAAGACCTATTACTTAAAATTCAAGGGTCTAATATCTCGATTATTGTGTTTGTAAGGGGAACTTGATTATCTCATTCGATAAGCGGTTCAACACCATATACAAAAATACAACCAGGGAGTGGAACATTTTGAAAAAGTGGAGTAGCTTATCATTCTTCACCAAGAACTTATTATTATCCTTCTTCAACATCGTATTGATCGGGCTAGTCCTTATTGTGTCCAGCTATTTGATCCAACGTACGATTTTGATAGACCAATTGCATGGGCAAGTGGAAAAAATCACATTGAAGTGGGCTCAGGGCATTAATTCCGATGAAGTATCCCAAGCCGTTCAAGAAAAAAATTATGATGGACCCATTCAAACCAAACTCCGTTCCTACCTAGATAACATCATGGCGACGAACCCGAATATCTCTCATGCCTATATTTTCGGGACAGAGCTGGAAAATGGCGATCTGACATCCATTATAGCGATGCCAACAGATCTCAAAGAAGCATTTGAAAAAGATAAGCTGCTTGTTGGCTCTATGTACGAACAACCCAATGTCGTGGCAGTAGGTGTAACCGGCATGCTGGACACCGGCAAACCAACATTCACCAGCTTCTACGATGATTCGTTTGGTACATGGACGACTTTGATGACTCCGATTAAAGATCCAAGTGGCAAAATCTTTGCATATTTTGCAGTCGATGCAGATGCCGGTGCCGTACCTGCCGGATTGACCAAGCTGCTCGTTAGCGGCGCTACCATTTTAGTGATTTTCCTACTGATCTGCCTGGCGCTTCAATATTGGGTTGTGAAACGCACGCTGTCCCCGATTAAGCAACTGATGTACGGTATCAGTGAAGTAAGCAGAGGAAATCTGGATGTTCAAATTCACGCAGGTCAGGATGATTTGGGGCTTGTGAATCAGAACTTCAACGATATGGTAAGCCATATTAACAACATCATGACCAAAGTGAAGCAGACAACGGATGAAGTCAATGAATCGGCGAAGGAATTACTTGCAATCTGTGAACAAAACGGAATCAATTCCAACATCATCAATCAAAATATCAATGAAATAACGGATAATATCCGTTCACAGGAAAAAGCAACAGGTGATAGTGCACGTGCCATGGCTGAAATGGCTTCGGTAATTCAAAATATTGCCACCAGTTCTTCCAATGTTGCGGAGGAAGCCAATTCGGTAGAGAAACGTTCCAATGAAGGCAACGAGATTGTAAGAAAAGTATCATCCCAAATGCACCTGATTACCGATACAGTAACCAATACTTCCCGTATCATCAAGTTGCTGGACAGTCGTTCGCAGGAAATTGGCAATATCATCAGTACCATTTCAGGCATCTCCAGTCAAACCAACCTGCTCGCTCTGAATGCTTCTATTGAAGCTGCGCGCGTCGGTGAAGAAGGTAAAGGCTTTGCCGTTGTTGCCAGTGAAGTACGTAAGCTCGCAGAACAATCTGCGGATGCAACCAAACAAATTACGTCCCTGATTGAAGAAATTCAAAGTGAAATCGGACAAGCTGTGAAGTCGATGGAGCAAGGTAACGTTGAAGTTCAAAACGGAATCGTCGTTGCCGGACAAGCAGGCGTCCTGTTCAATGATATTCTTCAAGCAACTAAAAATGTAGCATGGCAAATCCAAGAAGTATCCAGCGCTACTGAGCAAATATCTGCGGGTACACAGGAAATGACAGCGACAGCGGACGATCTTTCTTCCACCGTAACCAAAACAGCCAATAATAGTGTTCACATTGTGCAAACGGTGGAGGAACAAAAGGCTTCTTTGGATTCTATCATTGATTCGTCCCATAAATTGACGTCCATGTCTGAAGAGCTTCAAGAAATTACATCTTATTTCAAAATTGCAGACACCAACCGTACCAAATCATAATAACCATTTATCGACTCCAAAGCTTATTTCATAAGTAAGTCGTTCGGTAGTGCCTCCCTCCTATTCATGCATTTGAAGGGATCGGAGGCATTTACTGACTTTACCCTTTATATTAAGACATCATACATTCAGGAGGTTAGCGTAATGGCTTCATTTCTACAAAACAGCACACAGACAACTCCATCCCCATTCCTAGTTCCCTTGGATTTTGCACGCATACAACGCAAGCATACATCCTCTACTTATCAAGTAGAATTAGAAGCATCCATCTCTGAGCAACTGAATCAGCAAAAAACTGCGGAAGACAAACAAGCGTTGCTCTTATCCGCGTATACTGCATGGGTATATCGTCTATCAGCAGAAGAAGAAGTTTCTTTTTCTACTTTTATGCCTCAATCCGGTCTGCTTACAGCTTCGCTGACAGTCGAAAAGGAAACGACTTTTCATGAACTAGCCTGCTTATTTCAGGAGATGCTCCGTGAGCCTAATGCATACCTGGCAGAACCACAAGCCGATACTTCATTTTCGGCAAATCTGCCTACGGACAGCGGTGTAGAATCCCGTATTATGGACTGGGCTGTCAGTGAGAACAATGGCTCTTATCAAATACAGATACGGTATGATCATTCACTCCTGCTGGAAACAACCGTTGTCCGATACGCAGAATACTTTGAAACCCTTCTGCGTGGCGCGCTAACCAACAGCCATGCACTTGTGAATTCAATTGATATATTATCGGAAGCAGATCGAGCTGCTCACGAAGCTTTAAATAATACAGTCGTAAAATATCCCGAGCATCAGACCATTCACGGAATGTTTGAGGAGGCGGCTTCACAATACCCTGATCGTCCGGCTATTGCTTCCCACACTGGAGAGTATACGTACCGTGAGTTGAACGAACGTGCTAACCAAGTCGCACGTGTGTTGTTGTCCAAAGGTCTGACCAAAGGTGAATTCGTGACGATCTTCATGGAACGGAGCTTGGAGACCGTTATTTCCCTGCTTGGCATCCTGAAAGCCGGGGGCGTGTACGTACCTGTTGATCCCGCCCACCCCGCTGACCGGAGTAGCTACATTGTCGAGGACACGCGTTCTCCCTTTGTCCTAACGACTTCCGCACTCATCGAGCAAGCGACTGAACTGTGCGGTTCCATTGAGACGGTAAAAGAAATTTTAGCTATTAACGGGCCACTGGCAGGCTATGCCGCAAGCAATCCGAACATTAATATAAGTCCAGATGATCTAGCTTATGTCATCTATACATCCGGCTCTACAGGCAAACCGAAAGGCGCCCTGATCGCTCACCGTGGTGTCGTTAACCTAGGAGCTGTCGTGCAACGCGATTGCGACATTACACCTCAGGATGTATTGACCCAATTTGCCACCTATAGCTTCGATGCATCCGTTTGGGATACGATCGGAGCCTTGTTTTACGGTGCAAAATTGTACTTGCTGTCTTCCGAAGAACGCGTATCTGTTGAAGAATTCGCCGAAGCCATCGCACGTACAGGCACGACGATTATTACCATTTTGCCAACCGTGTTCTTTAATCAGCTATCTACGTACTTGTCAGACGAAGGTTATCGCAAACTTGCTAAGGTACGGATTGTTACTGTGGCAGGCGAAGCGCTGTACGGCTCACAAGTTCGAGCATTCCAAAGCAAATTCGGTACAGATACAGACATTGTAAACGTATATGGACCGACCGAATGCACCGTAGCGACGACGACCCATCGGGTCCGTGGTGCCGTGCCTGAGCATGTCGTCAATATCCCGATCGGCAAGCCGATTTACAATTACAAAGTGTATATTGTCAACGATGATAACAAGCTATGCCCTGTCAATATTCCGGGTGAAGTATGCATTGCTACTCCTGCGTTGGCCCATGGCTACCTCCATCAGCCGGAACGTACAGCCCAATCGTTCGTGGACAATCCCTTTGTCCCAGGAGAAAAAATGTACCGCTCGGGTGATATCGCCAAGCTGCTGCCAGACGGTACGATTGAATACGTGAGCCGGAAGGATTCGCAGCTCAAAATTCGGGGAAACCGGATTGAAATTGGGGAAATCGAAGACCATTTTTCCAAATATCCGGGCGTTCAGGACGTAGCTGTCGTAGCCGTCAAGGATCACACAGATCAAAACATGTTGGTTGGCTATTTTACCACTTCGGACGGACAATCCATTCCACAGGACGTTATTCAGTCTTATATTGGGGGCAAGCTGCCTTCTTATTTTGTACCGAGCCATGTCGTTCATCTGGAAGCCATGCCAATTTCACCAACTGGCAAAATCGATCGTAAAAAGCTGGCCCTACGGCCACTTCCCGAAGCGTCTGATCTTTCGTTTGGCGGGGAACCTCTCCAAGAAGGAACTGAAACACTCATTGCCGAAGCATGGACACAAGTGCTTGGTAAAAATAACATTGGCGCAACCGATGATTTCTTCCTGATCGGGGGCGATTCGCTTCGTGTCATTCATGTGCTGGCTATTCTGAAGCCGCGTTATGGCGCGCTGCGAATCGGAGACTTTTTCCGCTACAAAACCGTTCGTGAGCTTGCTGAATACGTGGATCAATTAGGTACAGAACAAGCGCCGCAACGCAAGCCGCTCGCGATTCCTCAAGAAAAAACAGACTTGAATGAGCATCCTATCGAGTTGTCTGGTACTTCGGATTTAGCTGAAGTCCGCGACTTGCGCGTGATTCTGTTGACCGGAGCTACAGGCTATTTGGGTTCGCACATTCTGTATGACCTGCTTCAAAGGACAGAAGCCAAAGTGTACGCGATGGTGCGCCCTTCTCAGGACGGTCCATCCGGCATCGAGCGTATTCAATCTGTATTGACAGGGTATTTCGGACAAGATGTCTGCAGCTTGATCGAAGGACGGGTGAAGGCTGTCTATGGGGATCTGGAGCAAGTTGATCTTGGCCTGTCTTCCGTTGACCGCCATATGCTGGAGCACCAAATCGACGGCATCATTCACAGCGCCGCTGACGTTCGCCATTTTGGTGATTCGGCAGCCTTTGATCGCACGAATGTGACAGGAACACTGGAACTGCTGAAAATCGCTCAAGCCAAACCGGGAGTATCCTTCCATCATGTCTCCACTATGGGCATACCGGAGGATCTTGCAAACGAAGGGAAATGGGAATCGGCATTGGAGCTTTCTGCCTTCCCAGACGAACTGAACGTGGACAACCTGTACACGAACAGTAAACTCGCGGCAGAGAAGCTGTTGTTCCAAGCAGCTCAAGCGGGTACGCCTGTCTCGATCTATCGCGCGGGTAATTTGACTGCCCATTCGGCCAACGGACGCTTCCAGCGAAATATCGACAGCAATGCTTATTATCGTATGATGAAGGCGATGCTGCTGCTGGGTAAAGCGCCACAAGCCGATTGGCATACGGACTTCACACCGATTGATTACGCCAGCCGTGCTATCGTAGAACTGTCCGTTCATCAAAAAAGCGCGAACCGCATTTTCCATATCTGTAATCCGAACCCACTGCCATATGATGAACTGATCGCTATGGTAAACCAGCTCGGTTATGTAGTAGAAACCCTGCCTTTTGACGATTACAGTGCTTGGCTGCTGAATCCGTCTTCCGGTATTCAGGAAGATGCACTTCACCTTGCTATGGGACAACTGGAAGGCGATGGAGCCAAGGATTCGGCCTATCGGTACGGATGCTCTGTAACCGCAGCCCTGCTGGAACAAGCTGGCGTCCAATGCCCGGTAACCGACCTGAAGTTTATTCGGGATATGATCCGGCATGCCGTCGAGATCGGTTACTTCCCGGCCCCATCATCGGTATCTGTAAAAGCAACACAGAGGTAACAAAGTTGTGATATTTCCCCCGCGTGTTTTCGGTATGATAGACTAGATTTTGCTAGTTTCATATTTAGTATAAACCTCTATACTTTCAGAATTTTTTTGCATGCGGGGGATGTCATTCAATGAAACACACTTTTTTTAAAAGAACGTTGCTAATGATAAGCTTGGTGGCTATTTTAGGGATTTTGGTGTATGAAGCACGCAACATATATCACACGCCTACAATTAAAGGGACTCATCGTACACGCACAGCTAATGCAGATCGACTGGTGCGCCATTTATTCTCACTGACGCCTACACCAGATAAAGTATATTACCAAAACAAAGTAATTGTCCTGATGTATCATGAAGTGACCAAGACTCCACCTGATCCCGGTGCTCTCAAGCTTAGTAATTTAACGAGTCAGTTGGACGAGATGAAAGCTAACGGCTTCCACTGGATCACGATGAAAGAGTATACGGATTTTATTTTACATAAAGCTAAGGTTCCCGATAATGCGGTACTCATGACATTCGATGACGGCTATGAGTCCTTTTATACGGATACTTTTCCCGTGTTGAAAAAGTATCAGGTACCGGCAACCAATTTTCTCATCACGTCCACGATCAGCAATCCCAAACATATTGGTATTCCAAAGTTGACATGGGATCAAATTCATCAGATGCATGCCGAGGGCATTGATTTTTACAATCATACCAATGACCAGCATGCGTACGGATACTCCAACACAGCACGCACCCAACAAAAACCGCTTCTGATGGGTCCGGTGTATTCGAAAAAGCTGGGGCGAATGGAAACCGAGAATGAGTTCAAACAGCGGGTTTCTACCGATTTGGACATGGCTGACAAGAAGCTGTTCAAGCATCTACACAATGATCAGAATGTACTTGCCTTCCCTTATGGTGGGTATACCAAGGAGACGATGGAAATTTGCCGCTCCTTGGGCATTGACGTTACGTTCACGGTGAAACGCGGGATTAACTCGCCAGGGCAAACGAACGGCTATCGCGTCAATGCAGGTGGAATACACAATATTCCGGAAGTATTGGTGCAATACATGAAGGAAGGCGCTCCCCTTCGACCACTTCCTTTTGCCCAAGGTCCCAACAAGGTATCCTAAACGTTAGCTAGCTTATTTAAGGATACAAAAGAACCTTTAAAACCATTTATGTCATGGTTTTAAAGGTTCTTTTGTTGTATATGATGAGATTAGGGCCAGATGCGAATTGCCGCAATAACAGCCAGATGTACCGGGTAAAAGCTGCGCCACAACCAACGAGGTACCCGACTATAAAATCCACTCTCTCCAGTTGCGAAACATACGATCAGAATGCTGGTCAGCAGACTAAAGTGCTGGAGATTCGTGTGGTGCACCATATCATACACAACGTTCAAAGCAAAATGGGCTGCAATCATCATATATGAACGGGTGTATCGATAAATGAGAACAAGCAGCAGACCATAGGCCCCGTAATCCATCTGGCTGAGCTCCATGACCAGAGCTGTGAGGACGTATAGACCCGTTGCAGCCACCCAATGCTTCATGCGGGATGCAGCAGCCAGCGCGAGCAACGACGCCAATAGCGTCCAGATCACGTTCGGTCTGAGCACATCAAACGCCAGCATATAGGGCACCTGAGAAATCAGGGCCAGCCCGAGTAGACGGAGCATATAGCTCCGCATATCTCGGGTACGGGTATACCCCATATACAGCGCGTACGCGTAGATTGGAAAAGCAAGCCTGCCGGCAATTCTCCAAGCCGGATCCGTCGGAAAAAACACAAGTCCGATATGGTCAATCAGCATCGTCAGCATGGCCAACCAGTACATATAGGCCCCCTTATTCATGTTTTACGTTTTTTCTTCCGTCAAGCTCAGAATGGCGTTCATGATGTCCGTTTTTGTAACCCGCCCTACCAACCCCTGAATTGGAGTTGAGGAGATACATCGCTCGTCCAAAACTGGAAGACAATTAACCTGATGCCGAACCAGTCTCGATATCGCTTCCAGTAAAGAATCTCCTGGAGCAAGCGTCGTCATTTGTGCCCGCCGCGTCATTGCCATGGTCACCGGGACGGTGTGAAGATCGGTATGCCCCAGCATGACTTTCAGCAAATCCTTGCGGGTAACAATTCCAATGAGTTCCTGCTCCTCCCCTGTGACCATTAGCGTGCCTGTATTTTGCTGAAACAGCATCAGTACCGCATCATAGGCGGTAGCGCCACCGGAAATCAAAATCGGATCACTAAGTATATCCGCCACAGTCAGCTTTTTGAGCATACTGCCGATATGACTATCATATTTTGGGTAACGTCCTGGCAAGTAGCCCACCTTCGGCTTGGCATCCACCAGCCCGAGCATAACAAGCAGAGCAAGGTCAGAACGTAGAGTCGGTCGCGTCAGTCCCAGTTCTTCAGCAATCTTGTCCCCCGTAACAGGCGCCAGACGCTGGACAATATCAACAATTTCCCGCTGTCTTTCAGACAGTTGAATAATGATTACCTCCTTATGGAATGGGGTAGTATACATTATAAATGAGCATAGATCGGTAGATTTCAGCATTTTCCGACAATTCATCAAATTTTAATCATAGACAGCTTGTTTTCAAATTTAAAATGTGTCACAATTAAGAATGTAATACATACTAATTATAAGTTTAACGTGTGCAATATGCTACATTTAAATGAGCTAATGTACATCATATGTGATATGTATTATGTACTAATAACCCTGAGGAGGAAATCAAATGAAATTTTTCTTGGATACTGGTAACATTGAGGAAATCAAACGTATTGAACGTTTGGGTCTGGTTGATGGTGTAACAACGAACCCTTCACTGATCGCTAAGGAAGGTCGAGTGTTCAAGGAAGTCATTCAGGAGATTTGCAGTATCGTTGAAGGTCCCGTAAGTGCTGAGGTTATTGGCCTGAAGGCTGAAGATATGCTCAAAGAAGCTTATGACATCGCGAAGTGGGCACCCAACGTGGTTATCAAGCTTCCTATGACCGAAGACGGCTTGTACGCTTGTAACGAGCTGACCAAGAACGGAATCAAAACGAATGTAACACTGATTTTCTCCGCGGCTCAAGGTTTGATGGCAGCCAAAGCTGGCGCTACTTTTATCAGCCCGTTCGTAGGACGTCTGGATGATATCGCTGTTGACGGTATGAAGCTGATTCGTGAACTGAGACAAATTTTGGACATTCATGGTCTGAAATCCGAAATCATCGCGGCTTCCATCCGTAACATTAAGCATGTAGAAGATGCTGCTCTGTCTGGTGCACATATCGCTACCATTCCAGGTTCCTTACTTCCTTCCCTGTGGAAACACCCGCTGACAGACAGTGGTATCGAACGCTTCCTGAAGGACTGGGAAACCGTACCTAAAGCTTAATTCGCCAGTCATGGAAAAACGATATTACATTACACCCAAACAGCCCGTACTTTTCGGGCTGTTTTTTTGTTTTGACTTTGGTGACCAAATACGCTGAACAACTTTTTTTGACAAAATAACTTGTTGTTCATATAATTGTTTTAACAACTAATTAATTTCGAATTAATCTATGTGCGGAATACAGAAAGGATTACCTTATGAATAACTTGCCACCCGATTGTTCCATTGGGATGTTGCTCGGGATTACTCATCGCAAAATGAGTCAGCAGCTCTCGCATCGCCTTAAACCTTATGATATTTCCCCAGAGCAATGGTCGGTTCTATACCAAATCTATCAGGCCGAGGGTTTAAATCAGAAAGAAATTGCAGCTAAGGCCGTTAAGGATCAGCCTACCACGACTCGAATTATTGATTTGTTGGACAAGAAGGGCTGGGTACGGCGTGTAAATAGCCCACAGGATCGTCGGGCCTATTTGCTTCATTTGACTGAAGCAGGCCGACAGCTTGTGGAGGAGACGCTTCCTGTCGAACGCGATGCCAACCACGATTTTGTAAAAGGAATTTCCTCTGCCGATCTGAAGCAATTCCGCCAAACCCTTTTACAAATTCACGCCAACATGACTGAATCAGAAAAACAAGGAGAGAACGATTAATATGCAACAAGGCAAGCAACCTCTTTGGACCAAAGAATTTATCGTTCTTACGGTTTCCAATTTATTTTTGTTTCTAGAATTACAGATGATCTTATCTTCCATTCCTTCTTATGTGAAAAATACATTCAACGCCAGTTCCGTTCAGGTCAGTCTCGTTACCACATTATTCGCTTTAAGTGCGATTGCAGCACGACTTTTTTCAGCCCGTATGCTGGAAAAAGGACATCGCAGCACCCTGATCTTCGTCGGGCTGCTGTTTGCATTAGCAGGAACGCTGGGATACAGTGTTTCACCGACGATTACAGTGCTTCTGCTCATGCGGATGTTGTTTGGGATCGGCTTCGGTATGAGTAGTACGGCCTTTCCAACGATGGCCTCTGACGTCATCCCACCTAAACGTCTCGGTGAAGGAATGGGATTTTTTAGTCTGTCCACTAGTTTAGCGATGTCGATTGGACCAACCATCGGCATTTCGATGCTGCAATACAGCAGTTTTAACCTGCTTGCCTATACGACAGCAGCTGTCATTGTGGTTATTTTCCCGCTGGCTTGCTGGCTAATTCGCACACTGCCTAAGGGGCACATCGAACCACCTATGGTTCCTTTGGAAGAGGGGCGAAAACCGGCATTTAACCGTAAATTATGGATTCCCGCCTTGCTGAACATGCTTATGTCTATCACGTATGGCGGATTGCTCGGCTTTATGGCGCTTTACGGGGATGAAGCAAATCTTGCGCACCCAGCCTACTTTTTCCTGTTTAATGCGGTATCCGTACTGATCGTGCGTCCCTTCTCGGGCCGTATATATGACAAAAAAGGGGCAAAAGCACTGCTTATCCCCGGTTCCCTGTTTCTGATTGGCGGTCTGATCCTGCTTTCCTACGCGCACAGTGACGTCTTCATGTATGTGTCTGCTCTTTGCTACGGTATCGGGTTTGGTGTCATGCAGCCGACCCTGCAAACCTGGATGATTCAAGTCGTGTCTCCTAAACAGAGGGGCATGGCAAACGGTATGTTTCTCAATTCCCTCGATTTCGGGGTAGCAGCCGGAGCGCTTATACTTGGCATTATCGCCAAAGCAAGTGATTATGCGTGGATGTACCGTCTTTCCTCGCTGTTTATTGTGCTGTTCTTGCTGATCTATGTCATTCAAATAATCACAAACCGTAAGCTTAAAACGCATGTCCCGCTGAAGGGGTAAGGCTATTATTTACAAATGAATATAAGTTTATACTTGCTCAAGTTATCAAAAGCACCCGTTACCATGGTTTCATGGACAACGGGTGCTTTTTCATTTTTAAGTATTTCATTTTCAAGCACATTTTCTTTTATTTCGCAGGAGTTTTGCGTCTTAGCTTGGAAGAAAGAGGCTTTTCTCGGGACACGTCTGTCAGTCCCTCATTTACATTCATACGATCATTGGATTTGTCATCTGCTGGTTCATCCTGCTTTGGTTTGACCGCAAAAAGCATCAGCAGAGCGGCAATGCCTCCCACTGCGGCCATCACGCCAAAGAGCAGACCATGTCCACTGCTGCCCAGCAGCAAGGATACAACCGGAGGACCTAGCGATACCCCGACAAAGCGCATGCTGCTATACAAGGCAGTAATGGTTCCGCGCTCCTCTTTTTCAATTCCCTTTGTAATCAGGGCATCCAAACAAGGCAGTGCGAGCCCAATTCCGCCGCCCCCTAACGTAAACAGTCCAATCACCGCATAAATATGTTGAAAAAATCCGAGAATAGCAAAGCTGATCGTCAATATGGCCAAACCGCCAAAACCGATCCATTTCATGCGCTTTTTGTGCTTGCCGATAATCTTGCCTCCTAAATAAGAGCACAGACAGAGGGAAATAAGCGGAATGGCCAGCACAAAGCCTTTCCAGACTCCATGGAGGTTGTAACGACTTTCCAGTATGTCGGATAAGTAGAACAAGACGCCAAAAATGACAAACATACAAATACCGCCCATAGCGAAAATAGCATAGAGCCAGCGTCCTTTTTCGGCAAGCACCTGCTTCACATTTCCCGCAAACTCTCGAAACATAATCGGCTGGTTCTTACGCTTGGGTACATGGATCAGCCAAAGCACCAAAATGAGCGAAATCAAACAGAGGCCCGGAATCACCGCCAATGGCAAGAACCATAGAACTGCTCCCAACGCGGCACCGAGTATCGGACTTAACACTTTACCGAATGTGTTGTAGGTCTCGACTACCCCCAGGTTCTTGCTGGCCTCATCCTCGTTCTCGTACAGATCACCCACAAGCGGAATGACTATAGGAAAAGCCCCTGCTGCTCCCGCTCCTTGAAGTAGACGACCTGCAATAATGGTCCAGTATGCTGCCAAATCGTGAAGCAACCATGCTCCCACCGCAGAAATTCCCCCTCCAATCACAGTCAGAATCAGACAGGGAACAATCACCGCCTTACGGCCAAATCGGTCGGAGAGATAGCCCGCAATCGGTATCAGTAAAATGGCCACTACCGCATATACTGTAATCAACATGCTAATCCGAAAAGAGCTTACATGTAGCTTACGTCCGATTTCCGGCAAAACAGGAATCAGCATGGAATTACCCAGCGTCATCATCAGCGGGATGGAACCTAATGCAAGCAGATTCCCTTTATTTTGTTGCATCCCGTTACCACCTTTGCAAAAGTAATAACACAGCTGTTCAGATTCGTTCAACAGATGTTATTGTGTTTACATTGGTGGGGATTTATGCGGCTACACTTTAAATCCTCCGACCCTTGCATTCAGCAGTTGCGACATATCCGCCAGTGTATGAATGGATGATGCAATTTCCTCCATCGAAGCCAGTTGTTCTTCAGCCGCCGCACTGACGCTCTGGGTTCCCCCTGCCGATTGCTCCGCTACTTCACGAATGCGTTCCACCGCTTCCACCATTCGCTCTGATCCACCGGACATCTGTTCTACAGACCGATTTACACTGTGAATCTGTTCGCTGACCTGTTGAATGGAACTTCCAATCTGACGAAATGCGGTTTCAGCGGATTGCATGACCTTTACGCCGGACTGCACTTCAACCGTCCCGGTTTGCATACTGGATGCGACATTTCCGACATGCTCCTGAATATTTTGAACAAATTGTGTGATTTCAGCTGCGGAGACCGATACCTGCTCGGCCAATCTTCTGACCTCAGAGGCTACAACAGCAAATCCTCTGCCCTGCTCTCCGGCTCTTGCCGCTTCAATCGACGCGTTAAGCGCCAGCATTCCTGTCTGTTTGGCAATTCCGGTAATGACAGAACCGATCATTCCAATCTGTTCGGCCTGTTCACTAAGCGAACGTACAGCACGTGCAGAGCTGCCTACACTTTCGCTTACCTTCTCCATCTGACGCATGGCCTGACCTATAGATTGTTCCCCTGCTTCTGCATCTTTAGCGGCTGAATCAGACAACTCGTACACTTGCTGGCTCGTGGCTGCGATATGCTCCAATTCGTGGGCAAACTCTTTTACTGTATCTGTAGTTTGTGTAATATCATCGACCTGATGCTCCATACCAGCCGCAAGCTCTTCCATTACACCGGAAGTATGACGATTGGCCTGATTCATTTCCTCGGTACCTACGCTAACCCTCTCTGCGGTTACGGATAATGTACGCGCCGTATCCTGAGCATCCACTATAATGCTGCGGAACCCCTCAATAAGCTTGTTGTAAGAGCCCGCAATCATACCGATTTCGTCTTTGGACGTAATATCCAGTCGACTACGCAAATCTCCCCCACCTTGGGACATTTCCAACAGTTGCTCATTCATATGGTGTAATGGACGAATGGAACGAATCAAAACGATGGATTGAGCAATACTATAAATAATAACTAGAAATCCTACAATGCTCGTAATCAAGGTTGTATTCGTCATCGTTTGGTGTGCCTGCTGTACTTTCACCGTCACTATATCCTCTTGAGCTTTGACAAATGCGATCACCTTTGCATCAAGCTGCTTGCGCAAAACCCGTTCGTTTTCAAAATCATCGAGCAAATCAGAAAATGGCGGGAAAGCATCCCTTGTACTCTGATATCCCGCTATAGTCAGTAAACGATGAACTTGATTCATATAGGTGTTAATCCCCGTCTTGAGATCAGTCATCTTTTTCTTCGTATCCTCATTACCTGTATCGAGCAGAGCTTCTGTCTCCTGTAACAACTTTACAACTTCACTCTGCTTGTTTCCGATCTCTTGCCCGTACTGTTCGTCACGAGTTAGCAAATATGCCCGCTCATCATTAGATATCCCGTTTAACAAAAATTGAAGAGACTTCGAGTTATACGCAATAGCCTCTTCACGATTCATAATATCCTTGTACTCGTTCTCACTATGTACGCTTAAAATGTAATTGGTCAGCAGCATGGCCGCAATTACACTTGGGATCAGTATCGCGCTAAGAATCATTTTGGCCTTAATTGTTAAATTCATGAATCGGTCCCCCAGTTATTTCTGAATAAAATGTCCAACTTACTATATATCGTTTTATTCGATTGTTTTTTTGAATGAAACAGAAAAAGTGTATAGAGTTTTAAATATGTTTGTGTCTATTTAGTGAACATATATATTTTTTTCAATATCAAAAAACAAAAAAATTCAATATTAGGTAAATGAAATGATCTGTTTTCAGTTTGTACTTGTCGAATTCGGATTGTTAAAAATGATATACTATGTATTGGTATGCCATAAGCCTCAAGGAGGATCTGCATGAAAAGTCTGGAACTCAAACCGCTTATTCACGTGCTTAACGAGTTGGAAACCCGCAGCTGCCTTATTGAGCAGCAGGGTAACATGATCATGAATTACTATCGTGAACCTCAAATTGCTAACGAACTCTATAAAATAAATTCATGTACAAAAAGCGTCATTTCCGCATTAGTTAGTATCGCTATGGATCAACAACTGGTACCGAAACCGGAGACGCCGATCCTCGAATTCTTTCCCCAGTTGGCCAATGACAGTGACCCTCGAAAGCGTGATATTACGATTGAACATCTGCTGACGATGTCCGCAGGCTTTAACTGGACGGAATTTGGCGGACAAAATTCTTTTCCTACCATGAGCAAAACGTCAGACTGGGTGCAATTTGTGCTTTCACAGCCACTATCGGATGTGCCGGGCACGCGAATGGAGTACAGTTCTGGCTGTTCTCAACTTTTGTCCACCATGCTGCGTTATGCTTCTGGACAAGCAGTTGCTAAATTTGCCGAGCAGCAATTATTCCAACCACTCGGTATCGAAAGCTACCTTTGGGAAACCGATCCGCAGGGCACTCATACTGGAGGCTTCGGGCTGCATCTTAAGCCGATGGACATGCTCAAATTCGGGCGTCTTTATCTGAACGAAGGAAGCTGGGAAGGACGTCAGTTCATCCAAACAGAGACAGTCCGATATTCGACCCGTCCATTCCTTCCGGCCGCCAAACCACAAAAAGCATTTTACGGCTGGCACTGGTGGGCTTCTTCTTTTTCAGATGAAACAGAGACAGGAACTGAAACGGACAATTTTTACGCACTCGGCTTTGGTGGGCAATATATTGTTGTCGTCCCGTCGTATGACATGGTAGTTGTCGTTACCGCTGATAAATTCAAAAAGAAACGGACTCCTGTGGATATTTTCCGACAGTATATTGTACCGCTGCTACTCCAGCAGAATGAATAGGAATAGATACTGAAGCTAAAAGTTGCAACTGGTTTCTATCAAATTGGTCTATCCAAAATCTGCATCAAAAAGGGCCTGCCTGTTTGATCAGGCAAACCCTTTTTTGCAATATAATTGAGATTATTACATATTTCATCCGCAGGCGAGCTTACCTAGCCCAAGTGAATAGTAACCTCTTGCTGTCCGCTCGAGGCTGGTGTAATGATTACACCTTGTTCTCCCGATCGGCTGCTGCCGTCCTCCACTTGAACAGCCTCGTGGATGCCCCGCAGTACTAACGACCATGGTTTAACGGCACCTTCTGCCTTCACCGTAATGACGGAATCCTTGCGGCTGGCGGTGACAGTCAATTCTTCTTCACCTGACGTATTCACGATAACGGTTCGAGCCTGTTGCCCTTCACCGAGCTCAAACAAATGGAGTGCCACTTGATCAGCATAATCATAATCCGGACGACTGTCCTCATGACCGATTGCCAACAGTGTGTTCGGCTTCACGAGCACAGGCAGGGTTGTAAAATCATGATGCTCGTTGACCCAGCGACCACCCGACACGCTTTCATTCGTTAACAAATTCGTCCACTGTCCCTCTGGTACATAATACTGTACATTGCCTTCTTTATTAAAGATCGGGGCTACCAAAATGGAATCCCCCAGCATGTATTGCAGATCCAGCGTTGCACAGGTTGGGTCCTGCGGGAATTCCAATACCATAGCCCGCATCATCGGTAGTCCCTTCACCGAGGATTCTACAGCAGAAGGATACAGGTATGGCATCAGCGAGCATTTGAGTTTCGTAAAGCTGCGCACCACGTCCACCGATTCTTCGTCGAACAGCCAAGGCACGCGATATGACTCGTTTCCGTGCAGACGGCTATGGGAGGACAAAAGTCCAAATTGCACCCACCGTTTATATACGTCCGGCGCAGCAGTTAACTCGAAACCGCTAATATCATGGCTCCAGAAGCCAAAGCCACTCAAACCAAGCGACAAACCGCCACGCAAGGATTCCGCCATCGACTCATACGTCGATGAGCAGTCTCCGCCCCAGTGAACCGGGAACTGTTGTCCCCCGGCTGTAGCGGAACGCGCAAATAACGCAGCTTCATTTTTACCCAGCTTTTCCTCCAGCACATCAAATACAGCCTTGTTGTACAAATGCGTATAATAGTTATGCATCTTCATCGGATCAGAGCCGTCATGATATACCACATGGGTAGGGATACGCTCGCCAAAATCGGTTTTGAAGCAATCCACGCCCTGATCTACCAACACCTTCAGCTTATCCTGATACCAGGCCACTGCAGCCGGATTCGTGAAGTCAACCAGCCCCATCCCCGCCTGCCACATGTCCCATTGCCACACGCCGCCATCGGCAGTTTTGACCAGATAGCCATTCTCCATACCTTCATCGAACAAAATGGATTTTTCCGCAATATACGGATTGATCCATGCACAAATTTTGAGACCCTTTGCTTTCAATCTCTGCAGCATGCCTTCCGGGTCTGGGAACATATCTTGATCCCACTGGAAATCGCACCATTGGTATTCCTTCATCCAGAAGCAGTCAAAATGGAATACCGAGAGTGGCAGATCCCGCCCAGCCATCCCGTCCACAAAATGGTTCACTGTCGCTTCATCATAATCTGTCGTGAACGAAGTGGTCAGCCACAAACCAAAGGTCCAGGCTGGCGGTAACGCAGGCTTACCCGTCAGCTTGGTATAATTGTCCAGCACCTCTTTAGGGTTAGCTCCACCAATAATAAAATACTCTAACGATTCGCCGGAAACGCTAAACTGTACCTTTGAGACATTTTCCGATGCAATCTCATACGATACCTTTTCCGGATGATTGACGAATACACCATACCCTTTATTGGATAGATAAAATGGAATGTTTTTGTATGCCTGTTCACTGCTGGTTCCGCCATCTTCATTCCAGATATCGACCACCTGGCCATTTTTCACGAACGGGGTGAAACGCTCCCCGAGTCCGTATACGTACTCCCCGATGCCCAACTCCAGCTGCTCCCGGAAAAAAGGCTGATCCTGCGGGTCTGTAATGTAGCCTGGTCCCCGATGTCCACTGCCTGTGACTTTACGATCCTCGACATAAAAGCCTACATCCCAGCTCTTCCCACGACCGACTCGCACACTCAGATCACCGCTTTTAAGAACCGCTGCGTCCTCGCCCACCGTAATGTCCACCTCTGTCGGCAAGGTGTGAATTTCAAAGTCCGGCCCATGATGCACCCGCCCCTTGTGGTGGTTCAAACATACCCGAATGACATTCGGCATAGGCGAGCTGTAGGTCGCTTTCAGCAACGCTCCGTTCAGCGTATCTCCTTTGTGCTCAATCCGATGGGTCGCTGCATATACCGTCATGGAAGCATCGTCCGTCACGATATCACGGATTTCAGCAGGATTTTGTATTTCATAGCCCTTGCGAACCAACCAATAGCCATCTGTAAATTTCATCTGTTCCTTCCTCCGTCTCGATCTTTATATTCTTGATTCCAAATCGCTTGTTGGACTTTTTCGAAATCCTTACTATAATAATATTGATTTATGTAAGGGTTTACTTCTTTTATTTTGACGTATTGTATCAATATTTTGATCTTTTACATATAAATTAGATAGCAGAAAAGAGGTCATTGAAATGCAAAGGGAAATGTTGCGGGAAAACCGCATTCATGGCAATCCCATGTATCCGGTCAGCGTATATCCGAGCGTAGAGCAGTTGAATGGAAATAGTATATTGGAGTCCCATTGGCATGAAGAGATGGAGTTTATCGTAGTGGAACAGGGGAGCGCCGTATTTCAGACGGATATGGTCTATACGGAGGTTAGCGAAGGTGAGGCCCTTTTTGTAAACAGCGGCGAGCTTCACGCCGGTTATTTACAAAAAAGCCCTCGCTGCGTGTTCTCTGCGGTGGTGTTTCACCCCGACATACTGCACAGCCGCACGCAGGATACGGTGCAGACGCAGTTTATTGACCCATTTATCAGTAAAAAGCTTGTCCCTCCCCCTCACATTCGCGGCGTGCAGCCTTGGGAGCAAGAGGTGCTGACTGCATTGCGACACATTATCACCAGCCATGAGCAGAATACGCCTGCCCGTGAACTGGCGACCAAGGCGCAGCTCTATAGCATGATCGCCTGCCTGTACCCACATATGACCCCCGCTAACGGAGAAGATGTGATTATGGCGGGTCAACGCAGCAAGGTTGAACGGATCAAAAAAGCACTTGCGTATATCAACAGTCATGCACATGAGCCTATACGTTTACGGGAGATCGCAGATGAGATTGGTATGAGTGAGGGGCATTTTTGCCGTTTTTTCAAGCAGATGGTTCAGAAAAGCCCGGTAGAATATATCAACTATCATCGGGTTCAGAAGGCTTGCAGGCTGCTGGAGCAAAGTGATCGCAAAGTGGTTGATATTGCACTGGACGTTGGCTTTGACAATCTAAGCTATTTTATTGCGACCTTTAAAAAATGGAACGGCCTGACTCCTTCGCAGTACCGTAAGCAGCACGAAGCAGATCAGGCGCTTGCTGTCCCTTATATAACAGACTAATATGCATAGGACAAATCATTTATTTTTTTTGGGCTTCATAAGTACTAATATTATTTTTCTTTCTCTTAATATAGTAAATATGTAGCCACCTACGCCTCCTAAAACAGAGGGAATTAGCCACCCCAACCCTACATCATATAATGGAAGAAGATGACTGAAAAAATCATTAATTACTTTAATTTGTATTCCAGCAGCATTCAAGCCATCAAATAAACTAATGATAAAGGTTAATATCAAACTGCCTTGATATACTTCTGACTTTCCTTTAAATACAGGATGTAAAAACGTTAAAAATATTAGAGAAATAGCAATGGGATATATTGCGATTAGTACTGGTGTTGAAACCTTAATGAGCTGTGTTAAACCTATGTTGGCTACAAGGATACTAAATATAGATAACATGAGAACAACTCTTTTATAAGAGATTTTTGGAAATAATCCATGGAAAAAGGAAGAGCAGGCAGTGATAAGCCCCACACTTGTCGTTAAACACGCTACTGTAATCATTAAGCCTAATAGAATAGAACCGTAAGATCCAAAATAATAGGAGGAAACCTTAGCTAACACTTCAGCGCCATTTCCTAAAACGCCCAATTTTTCAACGCTAGAAGCTCCCATGTATGAGAGAGACGTATAGATAAAAGCTAAGAGTATAACCGCAATCGCTATCGCTTTGGCACAAATGATCATCAACTCTTTTTTTGTAGTAGCTCCTCTATCCTTAATTGCATTCACAATGATAATTCCAAAAATAAAGGCTACAAGAGCGTCCAATGTTAAATAACCCTCTTGAAAGCCTTTGAAAAAGACATTCGATGTATAACCCTCCGCAGGTTCTTGGAATTTTCCTATTGGGTGAATAATAGCTACAATCACAAGTAATCCAATGAATGTCAATTTAATGGGTGTTAGAAACTTTCCGATTACATCAATAATTTTTGTAGGATTAAGTGATAACAAACATGCAACTGCAAAAAAAAGGATAGTAAATACAAAAAGTGCGACAGGATGATCTGCATTGTTTGAAAAAAAAGGTTTTACTCCAATTTCAAATGACACACTACCGGTTCTAGGAATTGCATATAAAGGCCCGATGGCTAGATAAAGGATTGTTGTAAAGACAATGCCGAATACGGGATGTACACGACTCGCTAAAGTTTGCAAATTGCTTTTGCCCGAAAAAACAAAGGCTGTGACGGCTAGTAATGGTAAGCCAACACCGGTAACCAAGAAACCCGCATTGGCTATCCATACATTCTTTCCGGCCATTTGCCCAAGCATAGGTGGAAAGATTAGATTCCCTGCACCAAAAAATAAGGCAAATAGCATCGATCCTATAATGATAATAAAGGACGAAGAAACACTTTTTGACATAATAAATCCTCCAACCACGAACTCACAACGTTTTGTTTTATTCGTTTTCTTTTAATTTTGTATAATATATGTTAATAGGGACATATCCAATTGTTGCATCCAAAGAACGGTATCTGATTGCCTAGAGTATGTAAACTCGTGCTATTCACAAAAAATGCTCACTTCGATCTAAATGACCAGCATCAATCAGGGACAGCCATCCGCCCCCCCTTCTGACCGGTGTAGGAAAGTTTTTAATCAACGTAAACATGGCAACTATAAAGACTGCCGTATCCTCGATTCGGATCCTGCTTCTATCTGGATGTTAGCAATGTCTATTGAGCCTAGTGATAACCTGTGCCTTTAGGATGAGTGGGTTTCGTCTTAACTCATCGTTACACAATACTCTATATACGATCACTGTTTCAAGTAACTTTGTACTTGCAGAATGAATCACTTCATACCCTTGCTTATGTAATTATGATGCTACCCTATGTTTCTCCTCCTACTTAGTGAGCTTAATGAACTATAAAGGAATTTTACACTTAGGACTTATTTCTTACAAGAGGTAGATGTAGTTACACACCCCCGATAGGTCTCGTAAAAATTTTTAATTATTCCAAACACCAATGTTAGTTTTAATAATGCCGGCCGTTCTTTATGCACAATCAAAATTTCGGTGTTAATTTAGATAGTTTCTTTTCATCAATTTCAGATAAAAAACCCTTCTTTAAAATAGAATTTTGTGTTGCCGAGTAAGTATATAATACTGGTTGTGGAGAATCGTTACCTTTACTCACAAAATCAAAGCTTTTCCCATCTTCATGCCAAACTATAGAGGGGATTAGTATAAAATCCTTATCCGACAGTTTCGTATAAACCTTACGTTCTAAGTCATATACCGCAATATAGCTTGAACCTAGGTCACCAATTCCAAATGCGATCTTTTTCCCATCAGGTGACCAGTTATATGCATCAATTTTTTCACTATCCGCTCCGTAACTATTCGTCTTCAACATATTTAAAATAGTTTGAGTCCCATCGGATAAATTAATTAGAACAAGTCTACTACCCTCATGATCGCTTACATCAAGAGCTGCCTGGTTGCTTTTGGATAAGGAAAGTGAGTTAACTCTCAATGGTCGTGGGTTGAGCTTAATGATTTGCTCTCCACGCTTACTTTTTATTTTCATGGAATCCACAACTTTATTGCTCTCAGCGGCTTCGCTCCCCTTAGCCTTGGCTAATTTTGCGGTAAAAGTTACATCTTCATTTTTCCATACGATCTGCTGTCCCGAAACTATAACTCGAGATTTGTCTTGGTTATTAAAATACTGTGAATAATCTATAGTATCCATCTTGGTGTCAGTTGCTTTAGGTGCTTCTATGGTTGCTTCATTATGAGGCAGTTGCTGATTTGAACTTGGAGTTTCAGCTTTACCACTGCACCCCGAAATCGCCAATACTATGATCGCTCCTACAGTCAATATCTTCACAAATTTCATAAGTCTCTCCTTATTAATATAGCGTGTCGCTATTTCTAGACTTCTTTTAAAATCATCACATTTTTCATCTCTGTTCGAAAGAGTAATACATAATCTGTTTTGTATATTTTACCATATATAATTCCATGTCAGGATCTGTTGAAGGGGTGCTTGAACATGATGAATTTGGAAAAACGCAACTATTGGTCTCTTAGTATTTTTAACTTCGCTTATCTGGGGCTCCCTAGTGGTTTCCGTTTTCTCGCCAATTGTCGGACATATGTATGAAGTTCTGAATTTCCCGATTACTTATTTGATTCTGGGTTCTATTGCAAGGTTTGTTCACCATCATTTCCTGCTTTACGCTGACAGCAGACAAGAAGAATGGGGAGCGCTATTTGGAGGAACGCTGCAAGCAGGATCTGAAAAGAGCAGCCAAAAAAGCTGAATCAGTTCATTCGTAATCTAATGGTGACACCGATGTCCAAATCATAAGGTTTGTCAGGCAACGCCTGAGTGCTTACGTAAGTGTATACGTAATTATTTTCGACACGAGAGTTGAACAAAACAGCGGCAGTCTAGGACTTGTTTTTCTCATCCAAGGCTACCGCTCTTAACTCCAGTTGATTTGAAGCTTATTTTAAATCTTGAATACCGACACAGTTTGATTCATCTCTTCCGCCCTCTTGGCAAGCATGTTAGCACCTGCAGACACTTCCTGCATGGATGCGGTAGTTTCCTCGACTACGCTTGCGACTGTTTGAGTGGAATCTGCTGCACGTTCTGAGATTTCAGCAATTTTCTTCATCGATTCCACCATAGAAACGGTTCCTTCATTTACGGACCTTGCTTCTACAGCCGCAGTGTCCACCTCACCGCTCACTTCTTCAACGGCACCGACAATTTCAGAAAAAACGTTACCGACACCTTCGACAAGCATCATGCCTTCATTTAGAGATTGAACACCTTCATTCATTGAAATCACAACTTCGTCTGTTCTTAATGTGATTTCGTTGACCAGAGAAGAAATCTTGCCCGTTGCTTCACTTGCTTGTGCTGACAGATTGCGTACTTCATAAGCAACAACCGCAAATCCTTTTCCCTGCTCTCCCGCTCTTGCAGCTTCTATACTCGCATTTAGTGAAAGCAAATTGGTTCGGGCTGCTATATCACTGATCATAGCTGTGATCTGTTTAATCTCCGCCGACTTTTCGCCTAGAATATTTACCACTTCAGCAGATTGAGTTACCTTGGTATGCACATCTCTTATTTGGGAGACAGTGGAAGACATTTGGGTTTTCCCGTTGTTTGCTTTTTCTTGTGCTTGGGTTGTGAGATTCGCCACATTCACAAAGCGATTGGTTATGTTCTCTACACTTTTAGAAACGTCTACCGTGTAATTCAGCGTTTCAGCTATATCTGCAAGCTGTGTCTGAGATCCCTCTGCGACTTGAGTGGCACTTATAGCTATCTGCTCGGTAGCGATGCTTGTCTGTTCCGCACTGGCCGTTAACTGTTCAGCCGTAGAGGCAACCAGTAAGGAATTATCCACAACTTCCTTTAAAAGGTTACGCAGTGCATCGCACATTTCATTAAAATCGGATGCCAGTTCCCCGACCTCATCTTTTGATCGGACCCTAAGGGGTTCCACTTGCAGGTTCCCCCTCGTTACCAGCTTTATCTGTTCCGCTATCTTTAATATGGGCTTAGTGAACGATTGAGCCAGTAAAAAAGAACCGATAATTCCAAGGATCGTACATATCATAGTCAGAGAAATCATAAAAAGTCTACCTGAATGGTAAGATTGACTCGATTGATTAGCGGCATCAGTGGCGTACTGTTCATTAAGTAGCTTCAGTTTATTTACATCTTCTAATGCTGCCTTATAAATAGAAGAATTTCCATGAATGATCATGTAGGCCATCACTTTGTCGTTTTCTTCCATGGCAGCGGAAACCACCTTTAGATGGCGAAGATACATTGCCCACTGACCATAAAAGTTAGTGAACAGTTCTTTTTCCTCTGCCGTAGAGGCTAAACTTTGATATTCATTTACACTCTTATCCATTGAAGCTGTAGCTTTGGTTAGTTCTTCTTGATAAGTGCTGCGAACAGCCGCATCCTCTTCAAGTATCAATCGAACGGTGAGTCTATCGATTTCTGTAATCTGCTTATCCATACCTTGAAGAAGAATAACCGCGGGTAAAGACCTGTTATTTACCTTATCAGAAGCCTCACCCATTTCCGACATCTTAATGACGCCTATAACACTTGAAAGGGAAAGTACGATAACTAGTATGAGCGCTGCACTAATTATTTTTTTCTTTAACGTTAATTTAAACATCTTTATCTTCCTCCCGTGACTGGTCTCGTGTCATCACTGCTGAGCTTTCCAGTATATGCGTATTTGGCGCAACAGCTCAGCCTCATCTATCTTTCCACTGATGTAGCTTTGGATAGATGCTCCTGTGATGCCCCCATGATCAGGTGGAAGGGTTGCCATAAACGGCAGTGTCTTTCCGGTCGAGATATACGACTTGATTGATCGTCCCAAAGGATCGGCAGGCTCTAAATCAATATTTTTGAACGCGGGTACCGTATTAGCCTTGTTTACCAGAAAATCTTGTCCGGACTTGTCGTATACCAGCCAGTTCAGAAACTTCTTTGCTTCCTCTTGCTCCTGAGGTGTGGTAGCTGTGGAGTCAATGAAAATATACTTTGTTACACCGACTGTAATCTTAGCATTGTTAGGGTCATCCGTATTATCGCTTAACGGAAGGGGCAAAAAACCGTATTCCTCATTTGCTGTATCATTGCTCTTAATCCCAGCCCAAGCCCAGTTGCCCATAAACCAAAGCCCCACTTTTCCCTCTCCTAATGCTTTGGCTCCATCGTCATACGTGCTGTCCAAAGGCGAATTCTTATTGATGCTGTTATCCTTGAGCAGGTCTAAAGTTTGTACCCATCCAGACATTACACTATTTTGGGACATATCGATGGAGTTGTTCTGCATACCCTTAACAAACTCCGGAAAACCCCCAGGCTGAACAGAATAAGATAAAGCTAGAAGATGAGAGCCGAGAGACCAGTCCATTGGTGAAAGCATGACCGGTGCTACTCCCGTCTTCTGAATCTTAGCCATTAATGAGTTCAGGCTGCTTCTACTTTTTACCGAGGAAGCATCAAAAGACCCCCCTGTTGCTTTGTCCAGCACTTTCTTATTGTAAATTAATCCGTAGCCTTCCACTGCAAATGGAAACCCCAGCACAGCATCACTTTTCTTGACGGCGTCAAGTCCATTTTCTATCGTATCGGCTACCCACTTTTCTTTGCTTAAATCAACGGCTTTATCCAGAAATTGCTGAGCATCCCCAGGGTCAAGCATCGACATGGTAGCAGGACTTCCTGAGCCGTACATCGACATCAGCTTTTGAAATGCAGACGTCCCCTCAGGAGCGGTTATAATCTCTACAGATACTCCAGAGTGCTCTTGATTGTATTGTTTCGCTACTTCCTCTAGTTGAGTTTTTATTTCAGTTTTGGAATTCAAAAGTGTAATCTTGGTCGTCTGCTGTGATACTGGTGAAGCTGAACAACCTATAAACATCATTAAACATACTAGAGATATCGCAACTTTTAGCTGTATTCTCATTAACTTTCCCCCTAAGGATTTACTTTGATAAATTTTATGAATGTTATCGACATAATTCCCCAGGAAGATTAGAAGTTTTTGGTTGGTAAATGCCAGAAATTAATTAAATAGTACAAACTGGTTGTTACGTTAAGTTAACGGACAGCGCAACGACTTTTATCCAGTTGCGTCTTAATATGGGGGAAAGTTACTGCGAAGCAAATTTAACCAAAAAAGGAGCAATCATTTATGAAAAAAGCATTCTTTGGGGCTTTTCTTGCAATTTTTTTATTTATTTCATCATCCACTACTTATGCAGCACAAAATCAAATCAAAGTTGACGGTGTTGCTATTGCAACCGATGCGAAGCCAGAAATGAAGAACAAACGTACAATGGTACCTCTACGTGTTATGAGTGAAAACTTGGGGGCCAGCGTCGAATGGTCGAATTCCGAAGTTATTCTCGCTAAAAACAATATGAAAGTAAAATTAACACAGAACAGTAGTACAGCGGAGAAGAACGGTAAAAAGATGCTGCTTGATGTAAAACCATACACGAAAAATAATCGCATATATGTTCCACTTCGTTTTATTGCAGAGACGTTTGGCTGCAATGTCAATTACAGCAACTTTGCAGTGACTGTTGATACTAAACCATTGTTCATAGACGGTGTACAAGTAAAAGCACTTCAACAGGAATACCATATGTTTATGGGCGGCGTAGTTCAGAAAATTAATGGAAATGCATATAATGAAACCATTTATAATATTTTTGCAAAAAACATAGGTGAAAAGGTCGAAGCACCTGCAAACTACTCTTGGAGCTTCACTATTGACATACTTGGATCTTATTATAAAAATGTACAATATGATTTTTTAGACCAAAAAGGGAAAAGCTTAGTTCGTTTTGATATTTATTCTTTAATTAGTCCTGTTCCATCTGAACTTTCAACAGAATATCCAGAGATTTTGATTCATGACGTATCGAAAGATGAGTGGTATTTGTTTAACGATACCGCAAGAAAATCCATTAATCAGTTAATGGATACCGCTGGGAAGAACGGTTTTCTGAAGATTATAAGTAACACAGTTGTATAAAGTGATTTTTTCTTATTACACTTTTTCGTCTCCAAAAGATAAAAGGCGAATTCCCAGCTGAACATAAACAGCATGGGAATTCGCCTTTTTTAATCGTATATAAGCTGAACTCTTCATTTTATATAGAAAGCGGAGTGACGGTTATTTTTTCATTTGTAGTATTTCTGACTCATAGGACTGGAATGCATTTTCCATACCCATCAATACATCTTTAATCTTCATATACCCCTTGGTATACGGCTCAGAGTCACGAATTTCTTCCCACATATAGTGATATTGCTTCATATCTTCCGTTTTGCATACGACGAAATCGGTGTAGTCCTTTCCAGGCAGCGCTTCTGCATCAAAAAAACGAACCTGAACATGTTCGCTATATTTTTGAATGCTCGCCTGCAAGGCCCCCGCATGTTTTCGACGTTCTTCCCGAGGCAAAGCCAACCAGGAAGGGTAGAATTCCAATAATACAATCATCATATAACGCATATGGCTATCTCCCTTTTTTTGAAGCTTGAATGGATTTATCGTTATTGTACGCTGCTTGTCTACAAATTCGCATTAACATAGGTTAATGCGGATCGCTACGCAGCAAACGACTAAGTGATACAGGGGAGACACCTATGTACGAAGCTATATGATATTGGGCAACTCGTTTGTCCAATCCGGGGTATTTGAGAAGAAAAGCATGATAACGCTCCTTAGCGGAAAGATACAATAATTCGCGCTCCCGCTCCTCTTTTCGAATATAAAGTCTTTCTACACTTTTACGGACAAATCTTTCCCACATATGGCTTGTATCCATAAGCTCCTTCAATACGTGATATGGAATTTCAATGACAACCGAATCTTCCATTGCCTCAATCGAAAAAGTGGATGGTTCTCCTTGGATCATAGCCCCATAAGAGGTTACGTAATCATCTTCTGGCGAAAAACCAACATTATATTCTCTGCCATCTGCTAATGTATAAAATAAACGGAACAATCCCTCTGAACAAAAATAGGCATGTTTCACAGGCTCACCCGTTTCAATGAGAACCGTTCCCTGCTGCACATGCCTCACACGGGTTCGTTCTACAAACCTGTTCCAATCCTGCCCTATAATCGAGGCTTGATGAGCCATTTTTTCTAATGAACGATAGTATGAATGCATCTGCTCACCGCTCCTCGAATATTTATAAAGGAATCGAAGATACCTTTTTGATATAAGAAAACAGGGGCTATCCCTCAGGTCTTGGCAGACCTGCAGGACAACCCCCAGCGACGTGTTCTATCAGGCTTCCGCAGCATCCTCTTCCACGAAGAGAGATACCTTGCGGATGCCATCCGCTCCGATCACGACAAGTCCCTGATCCGACAAGCGGATTTCAGGGATAACTACCAGTGCGAGCAGCGACAGTGTCATCAGCGCGTTGTTCAGCATGCAGCCGGATTGCTGAAGTGCCCGGCTGATACTCTCGGACTGCGCAGCCACCTCTGCAAACGGAGCCGGGGACATCAGCCCGGCGATAGGCAGCGGGAAGCGCGTCTCACCCGAGGCGGATACGACCACCACGCCACCACGCAGCGCAACGGCCTGCTTCGCCGCCTGGGTCATGAGTTCTTCATCATTACCAATGACGAGCAGGTTGTGGCTATCATGCGCTACGGTCATGGCAATCGCGGCCGGCTCCGTGAAGCCGACGCCTGTCACAAGTGCCACCGCGTGGGTGCCACTGGCATGATGGCGCTCAAAAACGGCTATTTTGCACAAATCCTGCGCAGGATCTGCCGTGACTTCTCCATCACGGACCGGAACGGTCATCCGCACTTCCTTCGTGTCCACGTGATTTTCTGTGACACGAATCACCCGCACAGGTACATTCCCCTCCTGTACTGGAGCCGCAATGCGGAAATCTGCAGCAGTCAGCTCTCGTCCCAGATGGACCGTGTCCATCACTTCTGCAGGATAAACGAAGCCGTCCCAATCGGCGACCATTTGACCGTGCTCGGCCACCAGCTGGCCCGCTGCGATGGTAGCCGTCACATTCACTTCGGCCAATCGGCCATCGAGCAAAATTATGTCGGCAATCGCACCCGGAATGATCGAGCCGATGTCCCGTGCCACGCCGAAGCGCTCTGCCGTGTTCAGCGTAGCCATCTGAAACGCGGTTACGGGCTTGACGCCCTGTGCAATAGCATGACGCACGACGAAGTCCATTTGCCCTTCATGGAGCAAGGATTCCGCGCTGCGGTCATCCGTTACCAGCATCATGCGGCGAGTGTCGAGACCCATTTCCGTGCTGGCCCGGATCGTCTCGGCCACATCATGCCATGCGGAGCCTTGCCGCATCTTGGCATACATGCCGAGCCGGATACGCTCGGCTACATCCTCGGGCGTGACACATTCGTGGTCGCCCGTAATTCCCGCGGCTGCATAGATCGGCAGCCGCCAATCATCGGAGGCCCATGTAAAATGGCCGTCCGCCACCTTGCCGGCGCGCAGCGTGGCCTGAATTTCCCCAATCATCACATCGTCTCCATAGACGACACCAGGGAAATTCATGACTTCGCCCAGCCCGATCATATCCGGGCCCCAGCTTAACGCCTCTGCCACTTCCGCCGGGCCGAAGGAGGCACCCGTCGTTTCCAGCTCCGGACCTGTGGACGGCACGCAAGAAGCCACTTGCATGTAAGCAGCCAGCGGTGTCGTGCGGGCTTCGTCCAACATTAAACGAAGCCCTTTTAGACCAAGTACATTAGAAATTTCATGCGGGTCAAAAAAACCGCCCGTCACTCCCAGCGGCAGTACAGCCTTAGCGAACTCAGTTACGGTCAGCTGCGTACTTTCGATGTGACAATGTCCGTCCAGTAATCCCGGTGCCATATAGCGGCCTTCCGCTTCAATGATTATGGTGTCTTCTCCAATCGTATGGCTGACGTCCCTACCGACGTATGCGATACGAGAACCTTGCACAGCAATAGACATTCCCGGTAACAATTCGCCCGATACCACATTGACCAGCGTTCCTCCGCGGATCACCAGCGATGCCTTGCGCTCCCCTCTAGCTGTAGCTACCAGCTCGGGTACACAGTCCGCCAGCGGCGGGCGCTGAAATACACTATTCATGTCCATTACGTTTGTAACCTCCGTTTATGCTTCTTACCTGTTTTGCTTAATTGCTTATGTTACTGGAATACGCTCAATAATGCCAGTCAACCTACATCTATTCAAGCATCACACGGGTTCCTATGGCATTTATCCCTAGCTGATTGCCAACGTTCTCCCTATAGAACACGATCACTTTCTTCCACTTTACGGGTATACGTATCCGATTCCTGTGAACTCACGAATGGCGTAATCTCCCCTATGCTATAAATATGCAGCAAATGCATCGCTCGCGTACAAGCGGTGTAGAACAACTTACGCTCACTCTCACGCTGGTATTGTTTCGCTGATCCGTCATAAATCAGGACCGCATCGAACTCCACGCCTTTCGCCAGGTAGGCCGGAATGATATGAATCCCCTTTTCAAAAGCAGGGGTTGTTTTCTTAATTAATTTTGGTTTCACTGGCAGTTGTCCTTCCAGTGCTTCGTAGGCTGCCGCGCTTTCGCCAGCATTTTTACAGATTACCGCGATGGATTCATAGCCTTCTGCCAGCAATTCTGTGACATTCCCGGCAATCCGTTGATGCAGCTTTTCACGCGAGTGCACCTCGGTTACAAGAGGCTTTTCCCCCTTACGGTTAAAGGGAACAATATGCTCTCCCCCTGCTACCATTCCCCGGGTAAACTCCACAATCTCCTGTGTTGAGCGATAGCTGCGTGTCAGGGAAATCATCTCGGTCTGTTCTGCTCCATACAGATCATACAATGGTTCTGCATCCTGAAGCACCGAAGCATGGGCATAGATGGCCTGATTAAAATCGCCCAGTGCCGTCATTTTAGCCTGTGGAAATAAACGTTTGAAGAAAGCCAGCTGGAATGGTGAATAGTCCTGTGCCTCATCAATAAACACATGACGGATGTTGCTATTGGAACGGAAGCCCAGCATCAGCTCACGCAAATATAAAAACGGCGTCACATCCTCATACGCTAATTCCCCAGCCTGAATTCGTTCCAGGGTTTGCCGACTAATTTCACTCCAACTGACGGGCAGCTCTGCATGATTTGCCAGTTGGCTCAACAGCGTCTCGTTCATAAACAGCTCGCTGTAGAGCCGGGTCGTATCCACGAAGCGAAGCGCTTTAATCCATTTGCGCAGGGGCTTTAAGCGGTCACTGACCACCATACGCGCCAATATTTCTCTTTCACGCGTAAAATCGTCGAAGGTATCGCCCTTATTCTTGGATTTGCGGCGCATGCGGTTATATGCACGCTGATAATCCTCCGGCTCCATCAGATCCATCTGCTGATCCACCCATGGGGCGGAGCATTCTTCCTTACCGAAGCGGGCCAGCTCTTTGAGCATCCATTCCCGCAGCAGTTCCAATCGGTTCGCCAGCCGCACAGCAGAGTCAAATTCATAAAACTTGCGTGCCATTTGCTCTACTGAAACCACCTCGCGCCCCTGAAAGCGGACGGGTTTAAAACGCATCCCATCCTGTTCCAAATACGCCTTGTAGCCTGTAATCACATGTAAGAACGTCTTGGACGACTTAAAGCGGATACCTTCGATCCTAGCTTCATACCCAGGCTGTGACGACGCTGAAAGCACATATTCCAGTTGCTCAAAGGGATCTTCTAACTGGAACTCCCGGCCCAAACGCCGCTCCAAATATTCCTGAAAAGTGGCCTGAAGCATATTTTCTTCACCCAATTCAGGTAATACTGTCGAAACATAACTGTTGAACATCGGGTTAGGCGAAAATAACACGACCTGATCCGCTCGTAAGCGGTCCCGGTACTTATACAGCAAATACGCTACTCTCTGAAGCGCAGCAGAGGTTTTGCCGCTTCCTGCCGCCCCCTGAACAATGAGCATCCGGCTTCGATCATCACGGATAATGCGATTCTGCTCCCTTTGGATGGTAGCGACAATACTTTTCATTTGAGCATCCGAACTCCGGCTCAATACCGCTTGAAGGAGTTCGTCTCCAATCGTCACCCCTGTATCGAACATAAAACGGATCTGTCCATCACGGATCGAGAATTGGCGCTTGAGCGTCAGTTCTCCTTCCATCTCTCCTGCTGGCGTCTTATAAGAAGCAGGACCCGGCATGTTATCGTAATAAAGATTGGAAATAGGCGCGCGCCAGTCATAAATCAGAAATTCCTCATCCTGATTATCCAGCAGGGAGGCGATCCCCAGATAAATACGCTCCGCGGTCTGCCCTTTCTCAGCAAAATCAATACGTGCAAAATACGGTGAGTCAAGCAGCTTTTTCAAACGACCTAACGCCTCAGTTGAATGCTTGTGTCTGCGCTCCCGCTCCGACAAAATCTCAGACTGCTGACGCAAACTGGTGGACGTCTCGCCCACATCATCCGCCTCACTGAAATTGATCGTTACCTCATCCCAGAAGTCTTTACGCATATCGACGACATCTCCGCGCACAGAACCAACCTCTGTCTCCAGCTTCCGAATACGCCCGCTAATCACTGCGGTCACATCTTCTACTCTTCGTTGTTCCTCATTCCATTGCTGCTCAGTAGTCACTGGCATCGCTCCTGTTCCGTTTCCTCCTGCTCCACGCAGGGCTCCCTTGCGTACAAACTATGCTCTATTATGGACCCGGGCATACTCGTGGCATCCCTCTGATCCGGGAAAATTGACTAATCCTTTGAAGCATGCTATAATGTGACAAGAAGTGTAATTCACAACTTATACATATGTTTTTACCATAAACATAGTATCCTCTATTGTAGCAAGTTCAGTCCCTGTTCGCAACCAGCGGGCTTTTTTTGTGCGTTCTGGTAACCTTCTTTTAGCCTGTTCTTACGTACTTGAATTCACTACATAAAAAAGCGACCGGCCATCTGATTGATGAATGCGGTCGCTTTTTCTTATTCAAAATTCGCCTATCTACTCTCTTCCACAGGATGAATATGATCGGCCAGTCTGCTCAACCGCTCCAGCTGATGACCATAGTCGTACATCGCCGCAGCCACAATGGAAAGCCGCAGCATTCCCTCCTGACAATGGTCAAAACGTGTAATCGCATGCTTCATAAATTCGCCGTTGGCCTGCTGGAACAATTCACTTTCGTCCTCGTTCGGTTTTAGTTTATTTTCGAATTTCAGTAGAGCGTGCTCGTGGAAACGAATCAGCAGCTCCAGATGACCGTCAAAAAACGCATCTGTTCCCTTTGGCCGTAAAGACTGGAAGTAGTGCCTTTCTACCGCATCCAATACCTCGTATCCTTTGTGCAAACTTTCGAGCATCTGTTTGTATACGACCATTTGTCTCGTCTGACTAAACTTGGAGCGCTTGAGCTTCTTCTGCTCTTCCTCGAACAAATGATATTTGTCCGACAGCGATTTAATGGCTCCCTCCAGATTTCCTTTTTCCTCTTTAAAGACAGACTCCTTAATCTCATCGGAAATGGCAGTACGCAGCAGCAAGGACATGCTGTTAAATACATTTTGAATCTGATTGATAAACTGCCTTTTCGGTTTCGGGGGAAAAACGGTAATATTGATGACAAAAGCAGACACAATCCCGATCAGAGTGAGCGCAAATCGAGTCACCGCAAATTTCCAGTCCCCTGAGGCTTCCATTACAGAAACAACGGTCACGAGTGTCAATCCAACCGTATCAGCCATATTTATTTTCAGACATATCATAAGTACCAATACACATACCAATCCGACCGCTATCGGCTCATTCGAAAATACCATTCCGCCCAGCAACGCCATGACTGCACCTAGTGTGCTAGTTTGGAGTTGATCCAGAAAATAACGCCACGACCTATATATCGACGGTTGCATGGCAAAAATAGCGGCTATCGCTGCCCCCACAGGCGAATGGGTGTTCAAAAGCGTGCTCAGAAAAAGGGCGAGCGTCACCGCGATTCCCGTTTTTAACACCCGTGCTCCAAAAGCCAAAGCCATCCCTCCTGCTTACCCTTCAAATTTATTCATACCGAATTACTATAATGAAATTTCAATGTAAAGTCCATTCCTTATTATTACCCAAAACAATCGGAGATAAGGAATATTTATGAAATGTACAGTTCCTGCTAAAATACATATCAACAGAATTAAATTATCTGCATCAACGTCACAGGAGGATTACATCGTGCCATGGATTAGCAAAATGTTAGAAGAGCCCCGAAAGTGGCCTCGTAATATCCGATTGTTTTTTATTGCCAATCTACTCTACCAGATGGGTACAGGAATGTTTTCTGTGCTGTATAACCTGTATATCCAAGAGCTTGGCTTCGACGATGACATGAACGGCCGGGTGGTTAGCATACAGGCGCTGGCTACGGCGTTGCTGTTCATTCCGGTCGGATTTTTGGGGGATCGGATGAGCCGCAAGCATATGCTGATCATCGGCGCGTTATTCAGCGGTCTGGCCTTTCTCGCCCGTACCTTTACAGATACCAGCGCAAGCATGTTGGTATTTGCCGCAATCTCAGGTGTATTCGCCGCCTTTATTCAGGTGCTGGCTGTGCCCTTTTTAGCGGAAAGCATAAGCAAAGCCCAACGCTTAAAAATATTCAGCTATTACTCGGCTCTTGTACTGGCAGCCCAGGTCCTGGGCAGCTTTGGGGGTGGCGTACTCGCAGATGGGCTGCAGACGTGGGGAATCACACCGCTATCCAGTCTGCGGGTTGCTCTGTTCCTTGGAGGAACGGCAACATTGACTGCTTTTATTCCTTTGTTGTTCATGACAAAAGCCTCCTCTGCTGGAGAAGCTGCAGCACCTGCACAAACTACACTTAAGCCAGACCAAGCACATACGCCGCTAACTACGTCCGATGTGCCAACCTCAGCTGCGCCTGCTGTTTCTTCTGATCGCCGGGTTATTGGACAATTCGTCCTTGCCCAGTTTTTTATCGGTTTGGGTTCAGGTCTGGTTATCCCGTATCTCAATTTGTATTTTACTAACCGCTTTTCCGTATCGCTCAGCGCCATGAGCTTGTTGATTGCACTTGGCCAGCTCATGACCATCCTCTCCATGTTAATCGGACCCACCCTCGGTAACCGTATTGGACTGGTCAGAGCTGTGGTAGGCTTCCAACTGCTTTCGCTACCGTTCCTCCTCATTACAGGCTTTACGAACGTTCTGTGGATTGCCTCGATTAGCTTTCTATTCAGGCAAGCGCTAATGAATGAAGCCAATCCGCTGCAAACGGCCATTCTGGTCGAACGTGTATCGGATAAGAACCGGGGCATTGCCAACTCGATTCTCCAGACGACCTGGATGCTCGGCACCGCAGGTATGGGACCTGTACAAGCCTATTTGGTTACAACTTATGGCAACTACTGGGGCTATGCCGTCACATTTAGTATGACAGGTGTATTCTATATTTTGTCCTCCCTCATCTATTATCGGATGTTCCGAGAAAAACGCCCGTCCGCGGGCCAGCTTTTACAAAACCCGGCAAGCCCGTAAATAAAATCATGACACAATAAAAGCCGGAGCCTCCAAGCGGACTCCCCTGGAACGTCATAGGATAAATGAGAATGGCGGAGGAGGAATGAAGGCATGCTTCGAGTCGCATTATTTACGGACACGTATACGCCTGATGTGAATGGCGCTGCCCTGACACTGGAACGATGGATTGGCTATCTGGAGACACATGGAGTATCTACGCTCGTCTTCGCACCGGAGGCAGACCATCATCTGCCCTCTGGGCCGGGCGTGGAGCGATTTCGGAGTATTCCCTTTTTGTTGTACCGGGAATGCAGACTTGCGATCCCCAACGCCAAACAGATCAACGAGCGTCTGTCAGCCTTTTCCCCGCATCTGATTCATGTGGCTACTCCGTTTAACCTCGGCCTGTATGGAACAAGCTACGCAGCCAAACATCATATTCCACTTGTCGCCTCATATCACACCCACTTTGATAAATACCTCGAATATTACAAGCTTCGCTGGCTTGAACCTGCGTTATGGAAATACATGCTTTGGTTTCACAGACATTGCGAAAGGGTATATGTCCCCTCTCAGTCAACTATGGAATTGTTGCGCAATAAAGGAATGAGGCAGCTCGAAATCTGGGGTAGAGGAATTGATACCGACCGCTTCCAACCAAAGGTGGATCGTAACGCGGTATGGAAGAAATGGGACGTTCGTGCAGATGCATTTGTTATTTTGTATGTCGGCAGGCTTGCACCGGAAAAGGGGATAGACACGTTACTGGATTCCTACCTCCAGTTACCCGACGACATCCGCGCAGCCTCAGTGCTGGTCATTGCAGGAGATGGTCCATTGTATAAGGTCAAAACTGCAGTGGACATAGGGGTGCCAGAGCATGCAGTCCACTGGCTTGGTTTTGTGAAAGGGCCGGAATTAGCTGAACTCTACGCTGCAGCTGATGTATTTCTATTTCCCTCCACCTCGGAAACCTTCGGTAACGTCGTATTGGAGGCTATGGCGAGCGGTACACCCGTGGTCGGTGCCGATGAAGGCGGCGTAAAAGATAATCTAATCCATGGAATAACGGGGCTACTGTGTCCCGCTGAGGACGCCGCCGCCTTTGCCAAAGCTGTACAACTGTTGTACGAGGATGCCCCACTTCGCGTTTCTATGTCCAGATCCGGTAGAGCCTACAGCCTGGAGCAGACGTGGGACCGTATTTTTGAGCGGCTGCTGGACAGCTACATGGATGCAGCGACCCTGCATCTCGACAGCCGCCCCATGACGCGAATGTAGCCCTCAAAAACAGCGTAATTTCAGATAATACAATAAGAACTGGTTAAAAAGAAACTTTGCTAATACCTCAGCTGTTTCAGCAGCTTGTTATGTACCCCACTCAACAAAATCACCGCTGTCAGGGCGCCGATTAACGCAAGAAGCATATCCCATTGGGTATCCCATACATCTCCCTGTGTTCCCAGAAAGGCTTCTGCTGCCGTTCCGGTTGCCTTGGCTACCGCAAACTCAATCAGCTCGTACACAGCACTGATCGCAAGACACACACTAACCGTGAGAAAAGTGAGCCAGCTCCCGCTTCCCAGGGCCGTTTTACGCAGCAGCACTTCCCTGACAATGAGCGCAGGCACAAAACCTTGTGCAAAATGCCCAAGTCGATCATAATAATTGCGCTCCAGCCCGAACGTGTCCCGAATCCAGTTGAACAGCGGCATTTCGGCATAGGTATAATGTCCGCCGACAATCAGGATCAGTGCATGCAGCCAGATCATCGTGTATACCAGATTTGTAAACCGGAATCGACGGTAAAGAGCCGCCAGCAGTACAGCTCCCAAAATCGCCGGGAAAACTTCCAGTATCCATGTAAAATGATCCGCCGGACGAATCAAGGACCAAATGAGAGCAAGCGCTAGCAATACAAGTAAAACAAGCGGGTAGCGATCATTTTTGGAACATGCCGTTGCCTGATTCATACATCATTCCTCCTCAGCCCAAAGCCCTATCCTTCATTCGTTACAATATGTTTGACACGCCCGACCTGTCCGTCTGTCAAACGCACTTTGATTCCATGTGGATGACGCGGAGAATTGGTCAAAATGTCCTTTACCGTTCCTCGTGTCAGCTTACCGGTAGGCTGATCCTTTTTAAGCACAATATCCACCTGAAGACCAGCGCGGATATCGGATCGATTCTGTCCGTTCATTGTGGCTATTCCTCCTTTGTTATATATTTTTGATGATATTCAGCACTCAGCATCGAAATCACCAGTGATGCCATTCGTCCTCGCGGCTGTTCCGCATCCAGACTACGCACATTGTGGATACATAGCTAACGAACAAAATGACGAATACCATCCCGCTAAACTCCACAAAATGAGTGCGCTGCAAGGAGTCCGCCCATATGGAAGATACTTGTGCATACAGCTGGGAGGGCGCAGAAATAATATCCCATGTGTTCCCTCGAAAGAAACGGCCAATATAAATACCTAGGCTGCTTAACAAGAGTACCGCCATCATAAACAGCCAGCTGACAAGCCCGCCACGTGCACGCTGTACCAACTGTCGTACGGATTCGAGCGATACAAACCCCATTGTCAAGCCAAGTACGGCTACCAGCAGCATCCCCAGTCCATGATTCCAAAAGTACGGATTTTCCCAAAAACGTTGCTCCCCAAGAAATGGATATCTGGCGAATACATGCAGCAAATCTGTGATCAAATAGGGCGTATTGGGATAAAAGAAAAGCCATGCCGCCCCCGTGACCCAGAGCAAAAATGTCCTCGTTCCCCGCCTCCACGAGCAATGAATTACATCAAGCAGTAGCGTTAACAGCATAGGAATCCAGGCCAGCATCATATTCCACCAAATAAAAAGATAAGGGCGGCCCCCTGAGGGCAATCGCACGTTAATGATCCATAATGTACTGATTACGGAACATAAGGCCAGTGCTATAAAAATATAAAGTTTTACTGGGTAGTTTAACGATCTTAACCGGGCATACATGTGCGTCTTTTCCTCCTTGTAACCGTCCAGCCTTCCTGACGTTCCAATTTACACCTGTTCTGGACAGTGTACACCACAATGGCTTCAAGCTCAATGGAAGCGCTCCACCTCTGCATAAATGAACATAAAAAAAACATCTGTTCTCCGGGAATTGACCTCATCCACGGAAAATAGATGCTTACTGTATTTCAGACTTCACTCACAGGTAAAGACGACATACGAATGCTGATCGTCTGATCAAACGGAGCCATCCAGTTGACCAGCAATGTATGGCAATCCATGGGGAGAGTGGCTCCCCTTACCGAAGTAGCCCTATGCTCCACGGTTGTTCCCATCAGTTCAAACCACGCATTCCCAGATTCATAGCGCGCCATACCGCCAGTCCAACATTGAACCGTTTCGTTAACCAGCCTGTATTCTCCGCAAGTGAATCGACCTTCGCGTCCAAAAATAAAACGAATCTGTGTCATGCAATCCACTGGACCCTCTGATCGAAAACGAAGTGTCCACACATCCCCCTGACGATCCACATCGACCCGAATTTCATGTTTTTGTTCATGGGTTAATGGCCGTTGGTGATGCGGAAGCAAATACCATGGACTGACTTCCTCCTGCGAGGTAGGCGGCAGATCTAAGGCTGCTACAGGTCCATAATAACCTTTGGCCTGTGTGCCCGATAGCGTCCAACCGTGTTCGTGAGCTGTCAGCTCCTGCATCGGTACAAAGCCAGGCGAGAAATACGATGCAGTCTGAACTGCCAATAGTCGTGCATCTCCATGCCGTAACGATAGGAATGATGAAGCTTCGGTCATCAGCGTGGCACTGGTACCCTCCTGTCGATATCGAACGACTGGAGCGCCAAAGTCAGTATGCAGTCGGCTATGATAAATATGCTGGTGATGCCCTGCCTCATCCATCCGGCTCAGATAGTCAGCCCTTGGAAAGTCTCCATTCAGCAGTTGGTTATAGGTTACAGGTAATGTAGCTGGCGATACTTCGCGAGTTTGCAAACGCGGATCTAGTAAAAAGCGCACAGCCGCATTAATAGGAGCACCGCCCGGATGATCCATGACTTGAATGGTGGCGACAGCCATCGCTTCAAATATAGCGTCTTCATCCTCTGTAGCCAGCGTGGCATATGGCAGAAGATAAGAAGATAAGTTCATGATCACACCAAAATCCTGTCTTCCTGAATACTCTGTGACCACTTCGCCATCAGGATGGACAAGGTACACCATCATACGCAAATTGCGCGCACCGACTCTAGTAGCTCCGGTAGTTTTAATAAACGGGCAGCATAAATCAGCATAATATCGCTGACGGCATTATAAATTCCGTTGCTGCGCTCCGTCCATTCTCCATCCGGGGTCCCGTCCAGTCCTTCGGCTAGCCATGCCCCGGCCCGCGCGAGCGCCTCAGGCAGATCAAACAGCTCATGCAGAAATCCCAGCGCAGCACACAATACCCAACGGTGGTTTGGCGTATGGCAACCTCCGGTCAGCATGACCGGAATCGTCCGCTCCAGAAACAAACGGATCGCATCAGTCGCCCGACACAGCTCCAGCCAGTCGTCGCCAACCAGCAGCTGATAGACCTGAGCGTAGCCCACCACTACGAACGCTGCTAGTTCCTCACTGATATCATAGGGAGATGGAACCTCTCCGGGATGCACAACTACCGCCTTTGCTCCATAACGATGCGCATATTCCGCAGATTGCACCAGCAGCTCTATCGCACGTTGTCGCTTGGTCTCATCGTCAAACCCGAGCAGAACGGAATCTGTACCGTAATCCGGGTCTGGTGTATGAGGAAATGTATTATGCACACTCGATATGCCGATTTCTCCCCGCCCAGTCATAGGCTCAATCGTCGTCAGCATTTCCCGGGTAATGTTGTAATTCAGCTCTACCCTGCTAAAGCCCAACTCACGGATTCCTCTACAAGCTCTCGGCCGACCGTATGCTTTTTAATATTCCAACAAGTGGAAAAGGAATATTCCCCCTTCGCCTTCATTGTCATCATCCTTTCACCGCTCCAACCATCACACCGCTGACAAAATATCTTTGCAGCCACGGATAAACCAGCAGAATCGGAACCGTTGCGAAAATGACACTCTCTGCCTTAAACCCTTCGGGCTAATTCTTGCGCCGCTGGCTCCTTCCAGCCTGGTTAGCTCGGATACCATGTTATTTTGAATCATTTGATACAGCTTGAGCTGTAACGGGAACAAAGTCACTTCCCCGGACGTAATGGCCCGGTTTGAGCTGAAGGAGATGGACAAAATGTGAATAAACGGGGCCAAGCACAGCAGTACAGCCACAGCCACCAGTACGGTGGTTACGATATCAAGGGTGTGATTTGCAGTGCTTTCACTCATCAGTTGTCAGCTCCTTTCCCCTTACATAATACTTTCATCTATCAGCTTCTTGGAGGCATAGTTAGCGCCTAATACGAAGATCAGACCCACCACGGCCTGGAACAGGCCCACCACCGTTGCCAGCGTATATTGCCCGGATTCCATCCCGATGCGATACACAAACGTGCTAAGTACATCGGAATAATCTCGAACTGCCACATTGCCAATCACATAAGGACGATCAAAGCCAATGGTGATCATATTGCCCAGATTAATGATAAGCAGCGTAGCAATCGTCGTTTTCATACCAGGAATCGTAATGTACCAAATTCTTTTCATGCGTCCTGCGTCATCTACCTCGGCAGCTTCGAACAATTCCCGGTTAATCCCGGTCAAGGCAGCGAGGTACAAAATCGTTCCCCAGCCTGCACTTTGCCACACTCCTGTCAGCAGATAGGTAAGTACCCGTCATTTTTATCTGTCAAAAATGGAATCGCCTGAAACCCGAACGAAGTAAGCACATTGTTGATCATGCCGGACTGCGTACCAAACACCTGATACACAATCCCGCCGATAATCACCCACGAAATAAAATGGGGAACGTACAAAATCGTTTGTGACAGCTTTTTAAACCAAACAACTTTCATTTCATAGAGCAAAATCGCCAAGATTAAAAGGGCTGGAAAAGATAGTAAAAAAGCCTATCTATCATCTACTTAAAGACAGATAAGCTTTTACTGTTCTCTAACCTTGAATCCAATTGACCAACGAAAGTACCGTCAATGTACCAGGCGAAACTGCCTCAAATGCTGAGGCACCGTTGCGCAAGGCCAAAAATTCCACTGTTTTTGGAACACCGGGAGCCAGATCCAGATGGTTGTCGCTGAAAATACCTTCGTGCTCTGCCGATAGCCACACATGTCTGGCAAGTGCATCCGAACAAAGCATAAATCTGCTGCCCCCGCTTCCCTGTATCTCTGTCACTTCAATTTTCGCCTGCGGTAAATCCATCTCTTTCGTGTCTGCAAAATAAAATTCACTGGAGGCCACCTGTTCACCGTTCTGTGTCAGACGTGCGACCAGCATATGCTCCGCGCGGTTCAGACCATTCAGCCATTTGTCGGTAGGCAGTATATGTACGATCCCTGCACCGCCTGCTTGCTGCTCTACCTGAACATTCTCTTCACGAATAGCCTTGCTGCCACGGATATGCAAAAGCGTCAACCGCAGCGTACCTGCTATCGGCTCTAGCGTATCGTTAACCAGATGCAGCGCCTTATTCCCCTGTTCCGTATCTGTTGCACTCAACAGCACATCGGCAAAGCTGCGCTTAGCCGTATATTGAAGCGCCTTCCAACGACCGAAATAGTCCATACTAGACCAGGAGGCAACGGGCCAGCAATCATTCATTTGCCAGTATAATGTCCCCATGCAATAGGGCTTGTGACGACGATGCGCCTCTATGGCCATTTTCATCGCTTCCGCCTGTAAAATTTGGCTCATGGGAAGAAAACATGTAAAATCCTTTGGCTCCCGCATGTACCGTTCCATATATTCTTTAATCAGACGATTGCCCGCCCCGTTCTTCTGATGCGCCAGCATCACCGCCGATTCCAGGTCCAAATCCTTCTCTTCCGCGTAAGTACGAACGGACTTGTATTCAGGAAAGGACTGAAAACCATATTCACTCATAAAACGGCCCACATGTACATGGTAATTCTCAAACGGCTCAGACGCGTGCCATACACCCCAATAATGAACGTCTCCTGCTGTTGAAGACGGATGAGCATGCTGGTTCCGATCTTGGGTCAGGTCAATCAGCGGGGAGGAGGGCCAATAAGCCGTCTGCGCAGACCAGGTGTGTACCGCCTCCGGTAAAATCCGGTGAAAGAGCGTTTCATAATCATCCCACAGGCGTTCCCGTTGCTCAGATGTGTAGTCCTTTTTCCAGCCCCAGCCTCCGTTCTCTTCATAATGTGCCCATGCCGAATCGATCTCATTATTGCCGCACCATAACGCAATGCAGGGATGATGACGCAATCGCTTGATATTGTCTTCGGCTTCTTGTGCCACATTGTCCAAAAAAGCCTCATCCCCCGGGTACATGCTGCATGCGAACATAAAATCTTGCCACACGAGCAAGCCATATTCATCACAAAGCTCATAAAATACGTCTTGTTCATAAATACCGCCACCCCAAACCCTCAACATATTCATATGCGAGGCGGCCGCACTGGCAATTTCATATCGATATCGTTCCATCGTAACTTCAGTGACAAAGCTGTCATTCGGAATATGGTTGGCTCCTTTTGCAAACACCGGGACTCCGTTCAGCTCAAAATAAAAACTCTCTCCTGCCGCATCCCGTTCACGTACAAGACGGATCGAACGCAGTCCCGTTTTTACTGATTTTTCCGCGATTACAGCCCCTTGTTCTTGCTCTACCAATTCGGCTACAAACGTATATAGATGCGGCTCTCCCAGTCCACGGCACCACCACAACTTCGGCTTCTTCATATCTAGCTCCAGTTCCACCGTTTGCTTTCCCTTCAGCAGCCGAACTGGCTTGGTCCACACCCTCCCATCAGCGGAAATACGCAACTCGGCATCTCTAATCTCATCTGCATTTTGGACCTCTACCACTGCCGTGAGTTTAGCCCCTACCGAACTCACCTCGTCCTGTCGAATAAACAAGTCCCTCACGATCAGACCGGACCACGCTTCGATCCGGACCTCTCTCCAGATGCCGCTCGTCACCAGCCTCGGTCCCCAATCCCAACCATAGTGATAGGGAGCTTTACGTGCGAAAACGCTTACCTTTTTGTTGGACAAGCCACCTATCTCGGACTGATCATTCGGTGCGGGGAGTCCATAACCTAACCTTTCCAGCTTAGGCACATCTTCAGCAATCGGAGAACGAAAACTGATTTCCAACCGATTTTTCCCTTGCTGAACAAATGCCTTCACATCCTGTCTCCATACCCGAAACATATTATTGGCTGACAAGACAAATTGGCCATTCACTTTCACATCCGCGTATGTGTCCAGACCTTCCAACACCAGCTCTACACATTGACATTGAAGCTGATCTACATGTATCTCAAAATAGGCTTCGTATATCCAATCCTGCTTATCAATCCACTGTACCTCCACCTCGTTCATACCGATAAACGGATCAGGAATTTTGCCATGTCGTAAAAGATCGGTATGCACACAACCCGGCACTTTCGCACTGAGCCACTTACCACTACTTTGTGCTCCCCTAAACCTCCAGCAATCCAACCCTATCACATTAACCATCGTAGTAAGCCTCCCTATAAAGATGATTGGGAACAAATGGATTTCTCAGTAACATAACAAAAATAACACCTAGCTAACAAAATAGTCAAATCGTTTTTTTGAAACAATTGAAAAAATACAAATAAAAGTCGCCCTCTGCCCCTAAACAGGCTAAAAGCGACTTCCTTCGTCTTCGCTGTGTATGGAATTCATACTACGTATCTGAACATCAATTATATCTGATGGTGCTGAAGGGACGCTCGCGGTCATCATTTTTCCGACTGATCCGTGGTGCATGAACTTCCCGTACGAACAGCTCAGCGTGTAGCAACTTCTTCTCAACAGGCGAGCCCGGGTTCGTTATGCGCCATAACAACTGGTCCACCGCACGCATACCCAGCAGCTCCTTATCCACTCTCACCGTGGCAAAAATCGGCATTTGTTCATTCGTATCGTCAAACCCGGTCACCCCGCAGCGCCTCGGAACGTCAATCCCCTTTCCTTTCAGCACATCCACTACTTCCGTAGCAGTCACATCATTAGCGCATACAAAAACCTCCGGCAGTTCGTCCTCAGACAACTTGTCCATTTCCTCAGCAAGCGCCTGCGCTCCCCCGTGAAGAAGGGCTTTGTTCTGCCGTAATTCTATTCCGCTCATTTCCAGTGTAGAACGAAAAGCTTCCCAACGTTCATAGAAACTGTGAGCGTCGTCAATATGACCCACAAACTGAAAGCGGGTATAGCCCCTGCACAGCAAGTCCTTCATTAATTCACTCATGCATGTGCGATTATCTGTAAACACCGTATCACTTAAAAATGCAGAATCCCAATGATCTACCATGACGACCGGAATACCCATCCGATAAATGTTCAGCAACAACGAAGTTGAAATCGTCCCTACTGTGATAATCCCTTTGATCGCCTCCGGGTTTAGTAAAGAAAACATATCTTCAGTCGAGGGCTCCGTTAACGTGATCATATCCATTCCCTTTCGGTTCAGACGCTCGGAAATCCCTTCAAATACAGGTCCCCAGTACCTGGATTCCCTGTTCTGGTGCCGAATATTTGGAAATAATACCAGCACGGTACCCGACCATTCCCTGGTATCTGTGTCTCGAGGCTCTACCCCCGTCATTTTGGGATGACTGCGAAAATAGCCCATCTGGGCAGCAAGCTTGACCAGTAACGCTCTCGTCTCTTCACTTACACCTGGCTTGCCTGACAGTGCACGCGAAACAGCGAACTTTGAAACGCCCGCCGCATCCGCAATTTCCTGCAACGTTACTTTTCCACGCATTTTCTCACCCAACCCTATTCGGAATCTTTTTCTACCTTAGCCCTTCTAAATACACGGGTGTACCTATAAACTGGTACCATCGTAGCATACTTTGTTTTAGATCATCAAACGATAGATTTGCACAAATCCACACCTTTCACCAAAATATGTTTGCTTAATGAAAAAACAAACCACATAACAAATAATCATAAATGACTTGACGTAAGGTTCTTTATTTCCTACAATTCACTATTGAAAGCACTTACATTATGTAAATCATACTTATTAAGGGGGATTTGCAAATGTTCATGAACAGGTCGATACGACAAAGCTCCATCCTGCTCCTGACTTTGCTGCTGCTCATTACAACGGGCTGCACGAACGGAACAGGCGGTACGGCAGAAACGGAAGATCCCGATGACACCAGTCCCATTACATTTACTTTCTTTGGCGGTGATTCCAGCTCCAACTGGAACAACATGAAGGATGCTGTCGGGCAGGAAATTACCAAAAAAACGGGCGTTACGCTAAATGCCGAACATGCTGTCAATGGTCGAGGCGAGGAAAAGTTTGCTTTAATGGCTGCGAGCGGAGAGTACCCTGATCTCGTGTATCCCAAAGGAGACATTGGAAAGCTGGTCGATGCCGGGGCACTTATTGACTTAACCGACCTGATTGACAAATACGGCCCTAACATTAAGAAAGTGTATGGAGACTATTTTAACCGTATCAAATATAGTAGTGAAGATCCGGCCATCTACACCATCCCGACCAATTTGGGCGTGGATCACATCGCATTTGATGCACAAGCCGGCTTCGAAATCCAGCACCAGGCACTTAAGAAACTCGGATATCCCAAAATCCGTACCGTTCAAGATTTTGAAAAAGCACTTAAGGACTATGTCGCCAAATACCCTACCACCAATGGGCAGCCTACCATCCCCCTTTCACTTGATGCTGAAGACTGGAAAATTCAAATTACTGTGACAAACCCGGCGGTTACTGCTACAGGTGGACCTGACGATGGCGAATATTATATTGATCCTAAAACACACAAAGCCATTCTTCACTACAAGCGCCCAGAAGAACGTGAATATTTCCGTTGGTTGAACCATATGTACAATGAAGGACTGTTGGATAAGGATACTTTTGTGCAAAAAAGTGATCAGTACAAGTCCAAAATCGCCGCAGGCCGTGTCATCGGACTCATTGATCAGGAATGGAACTATCAGGATGCCGAAAACGCGCTCAAGGCAGCAGGTAAGGATGAATTCACTTACGCCCATTTTCCGGTCACTTTAAATGAGAAATACGAGGATCATTCCCTCCAGCCCATTGGCTTCGATACCGCATCCGGGATCGGAATTACAACCTCATGCAAAAATCCGGTGCGAGCTATCAAGTTTCTAGATTTTCTGGCCTCCGACGAAGGACAAATTTTACGTAATTGGGGAATTGAAGGCCAGCATTACAACGTAGAGAACGGCAAACGAGTCATTCCGGCAGCTGTGCAACAACGTAAAAACACCGATAATGCTTCTTTTAGCAGAGAGTCAGGTATCGGTTTGTACTGGATATGGGGGCCACATTACGGCGATAGCGTTAAGGACCCTTCTGGCAACTATTACACAACCAATTATCCGGAGATGATTACTGAAAATTATAGTCAAGCCGAAAAAGAGTCCCTTCAGGCATACAAAGCCCAGACGTGGAAAGACCTCTTCCCGAACGAAAAGGATTTTCCGGTAAAAGAGTGGGGTGCTGCCTACAATATGCCTGTTCCTACCAATACGAACTACAATGTCATTTATCAGAAGTCGCAGGACATTGTACGCAAACGGATTCCTGAAGCCGTACTCGCCAAGCCAGATCAGTTCGACGTCGTTTATGACCGCATGCTCCAAGAGCTGGATCAAGCGGGTGTGCCAAAGGCTGAAGAAATCTACACCGGTCTGATTCAAAATCGGCTGAAGCTGTGGTACGGGGAGAAATAGGGTTTGCTTTTTTAATGAAATAGGATAGGGGCTGACAGCCAGATGCTGTCCAGCCCTTTTACATTAAACATTCTGTTTGGTTTCTTTTTCTCTACAAGAATTATTTTTCCTTGACACCCGATTGACGTAAAACAATAAAAAGAGCGGAATCAATGCAATCCCGCCACATATCACCCAAGATATTTGAATCGGCGTTTGATCGGAAGACAAATCCATAAAATTACGGCTGATGATGCCTGTCACGATTAAACCTACACACATACCTAATTGTGAAATCGCAGAATCCAGAGATAATAGTGTAGAACGATACTCATTAGAGATTCTTTTGTTCAGAAAAATTTGTTTGGCAACCGGGTACATCCCGCGCCCAATCTCATAGATCAAAAAGGTAAGCAGTACAGGATAAAATGTGTTGAACGCACCGGCTAAAATGAGCCATATCCCAATCATCCCGCAAGCATACATGAGTATATGTACATCATTGTATCGTGCGCCTAGCTTTCGAACCAGGTAGCTTCCCAAAGTCATACATAGTGAATAGCCTGCCTTGATAAATCCCATAATCCAAATCCCTTGTTCGGAAAGGCCGACCAGACGTGGCTGTTGAAAAGTATTCCCAGCCGAGTTCGAAAAGCTGATAAATAAACCAATCATAAACACAATCCAGATCGACTTATTGGCCAAACCGATACGGACGCTTTCTCCTATAATCGTTTTAATTCGAGCAGTCGATGCCTTTCTCTGTACTAGTTTCTTCTCATTCATGTAAAAGCAACAGATCAGGATAGCCACTACAATAGATAAGATGCTGGCCACCCATGGCAGTGAGTAATTGAAAGTGGCCAGAAAAGCCCCCAACAGACCACAAATAAATCCCGAAATGTACTGTATACTGTTAGAGGTTGTAAAAAGAACTTCCATGGGCTTATCACTATTTTCCACAACCCAGGATTCCAACGAACCTGATTGTAAACATATAGCCAGGCCACCAAAGACTTGCGCGAAAACAAGCACCCCGATATGATCTGTCCAAACGAACAGTACACTATAGACTAGAAAACAACAAAGTCCCAAAATAACAGAAATTTTTCTTCCATACTTGTCTGCAATAGCCCCCGTTGGTATTTCAAACAGAAAAATACTTACAAAGAATACAACCAGTAAGAAGTTCGCACTCTGCAGAGAAAGTCCTTTAGCTAATAGAAATAGGATGAGCGTAGTCCCCGTAATCTCACTCATAAAAAATTGAAGAAAGCTGACGGAGTAAAATAGCTTATGTGGTTTCACTCTCAGGATTCCGTCGCTTGCTCCACGGCATCGTACTCACTTCGCAAAATCCCCATCTGAATAATGTCATAGTATTGGCCTTCTCTGAATAGCTTTTCCCGTAGCCGACCTTCTTCCTTGAAGCCGCAAGCCAGATAGCAACGGTGTGCACGTTCATTGTAAGCATAGACCTCCAGCTCCAGCCGATGCAGGTTCAGCGTATGAAATGCAAATTTTTGTAACAGCCGGATCGCTTCCCGCCCATAGCCTTGGCCCAGGTCACCGTCACGTCCGATCACAATTCCAAGTGTGGCATGCCGATTCACCCAGTTGATTTTAAATAAATCCAGTTGTCCGATATAGTCCAGTGTGTCTTTATGTGCAATGACAAAACCTTTGATCTCGGAGTTACCGTCGATCATCATCTGTACAAAGGATTCGCTATTAACCTGAGAATGAGGATAGATAAAAATATCGCTTAAACCATGAGTGATTTCCGGGTCATTGACCCATTTTCGGATATTGGGTACATCTTCTTGACGGTATTCCCTCAATACAATTCGTTCTCCAATGATATGCGGCATCGTAATCTTCCCTCCAGTATGTATTTGTTTTGGCAACACTAACTTCCCGTCAACACACTTTACGCTTCCATTACTCTCACAAACTCCATAAAACGTGTACCTTTATAATGAAGCTCCCCACGATCCCCGATCACAATCATACCGAAGTCCGTATTCTTCACCTCCAGCTCCTTCCGTTCACCCCCTTCAAACTCAAAGGTGATATAATAATATGTCGAAAAATGATTACAAAAGCAATAATGCCAAACACGAGGAAAAGGATAACATTAAACGATTGAAATTCCATAAAAGCACTTTCCATCGGCTTCATCCTTTCTACAGTAAAATGTAAATTTTCCATTCTATTGCCCATTGACAAATGGTACATCTTCACCCTCAAAAACTCCAATACTTTTTTTACATACTTACGAAAAAAAAGTTCTTTCGCTCTTTTCCGCACCCCGCTTGGAGTTATACCCGATCTGGGCCCTCTGATCCCCTCTGGACCGATTGACAAAACTATATATAGATATAAAATAGAAAATGTACTCTAAATATAGTGTAAAAAACGTATTTATGCCCGATATCTTGAAGATACAGGTATGAAAATACATGTAAATATAGAGTCAAAAATTTTAAATGGCACAGCCAGCAAGGGATTACAGCTATGATGGGTCTCGGGCAATGCCGTTTTCTTTTTTTCGTTAATTGTTAAGGAGGATGCATACCATGCTGATTGCTTATGATTCCAAGACCGGCAATGTAAAAAGATTTATAGGAAAGCTCAAGCTACCGGCGGTTCAGATCCAGGAGCAAATGACTATAGAAGAACCTTACGTACTCATTACATATACAACGGGGTTTGGCCAGATACCTGAGAGGGTATCTTCCTTTTTGCAAAAAAATGCCAAAAACCTTGTTGGTGTAGCTGCAAGCGGCAACCGTAATTGGGGGGAGAGCTTTGCCAAAAGCGCGGATTTGATTGCCGATCATTATAATGTCCCCGTGATTAGTAAATTTGAATTATCTGGAACGTTCGGAGATGTAGAGCGTTTTAAACAGGAGGTGAGCCGAGTTGCGGCATATTGAATTGAACAACATGTTGATGAAACGCGATACAGACGGCTTTTTCCAATTGGAAAAGGACCAAGAGGCTGTAGAAGAATTTATGAAGGAAGTTCAGGAACGGAGTTTGAAGTTTGCTGATACAGCCGCTCAAGTGCTGTATATGATTGAGAATGATTACTACGAAAATTTCTATAACAGCTATACTGCTGACGAAATTAATGATATTTTCCATATCACTCATAGCTATCATTTTAAATTTCCTTCCTATATGGCAGCATCCAAGTTTTATACCGATTATGCAATGAAGAGTAACGACCGTAAAGTCTATCTGGAACATTATCCTGACCGGGTTGCTGCTGTCGCCCTGCATTTGGGACGCGGTAACGCCGATACGGCACGCCTGTTGTCCCGCTCGATGATGGAGCAACGTCTCCAGCCAGCGACACCAACCTTCCTGAATGCAGGCAAAAGCCGCCGTGGGGAATTGGTATCCTGCTTCCTGCTCGAAATGGACGACTCCCTGAACTCAATCAACTATGTGCTGAACACCTGCATGCAGTTGTCCAAAATCGGGGGCGGTGTTGCGGTCAACTTGTCGAAGCTGCGGGCACGCGGCGAAGCGATTAAAGGCGTAGAAGGCGCAGCAAAAGGCATCATGCCTGTGCTGAAACTGATGGAAGACGGCTTCTCCTACGCGGATCAAATGGGTCAACGTAAAGGCTCTGGCGCAGCCTATTACAACATTTTCGGATGGGACGTACTTGAGTTCCTGGATAGTAAAAAAATCAATGCCGACGAAAGAGTACGCCTAAAGACCCTTTCTATCGGATTGCTGGTGCCAAACCGCTTTTACAAGCTGGCTCAAGATAATGAACCGCTGCATGTATTTGCTCCTTACAGTGTGTTCAAGGCCTATGGAACTCATCTGGACGACATGGATTTGGACGAAATGTACGATACGCTGCTCGCCGACGATCGGGTGAAGAAAAAAATAGCGATGAGCGCGCGTGACATGCTGACGAAAATTGCCATGATTCAGTTGGAGTCTGGCTATCCATATATTATGAACAAAAGTAACGCGAATCAGGCGCATGCTCTTAAAAACGTAGGTCAAGTCAAGATGTCGAACCTATGCACGGAAATCTTCCAGTTGCAGGAAACTTCCGAAATTACAGATTACGGCCAACAGGATACCATCCGCCGGGATGTTAGCTGCAATCTGGCTTCCCTGAATATTGTCAATGTGATGGAGCATGGCAAAATCCGAGAGTCCGTTCATGAGGGCATGATTGCTCTCACCTCGGTCAGCGATATGACACATGTGGCTAATGCACCGGGTGTTGCCAAAGCGAACCGCGAAATGCATTCCGTGGGTCTGGGTGTCATGAATCTGCACGGCTACCTTGCCAAAAACAAAATTGCGTATGAAAGCAATGAAGCGAAGGATTTTGTCCGCACTTTCTTCATGACGATGAACTATCATTCCATTGAGAAAAGTATGGAAATTGCGAAAGCGGCTGGACAAAGCTTTTATGGGTTCGAGGAATCGGATTATGCAACTGGCGTGTATTTTGACCGATATCTGAACACAGATTACCGTCCGACAACTGCACGTGTGCAAGAGCTGTTCAAGGGTATCTATATTCCGACTCCAGCGGACTGGGACAAGTTAAAAGCAGACGTAATGAAGAACGGCCTGTACCACGCCTACCGTATGGCGATTGCACCAACTGCCAGCATTTCGTATATTCAAAATGCGACGTCCAGCGTCATGCCGATTGTCGAGCAGATTGAAACACGTACCTATGCTAATTCGACTACTTACTATCCAATGCCTTATTTGCAAAAGGATAATGTATTCTTTTACAAATCCGCTTATCAAATGGACCAGTTCAAAGTGCTTGATCTGATTGCAGAAATCCAGCCTCACGTGGACCAAGGAATTTCGACAGTGCTTCATGTGAACAGTGACGTGACTACGCGTCAGTTAGCGCGTTGCTACCTGTATGCCGCACACAAAGGACTTAAATCGTTATACTACACACGCACCAAAAAGCTGTCTGTGGAAGAGTGCCTCACCTGCTCCATCTAAAGCATGAATGGTAACAAGCTGTAGTATAAAAATTAAATTTTGAATAGATATGGATGCTTTGCATTAGAAGCTGTATCCAGCGTGTGGTTCAGACCTTTACGGGATTGGACAAGGCTCTCGCGGATACAGCTTCCGTATGTCAAGCATACGATGATTCGCCTACACCATTTCATTGTGTGTTTCCAGGGAATCTCGCAAGCTGAAGGGAGAATGCTAACAATGACAGGTATACAAGCTGTAAACTGGAACCGCTCGGACGATGATTTCACACTGATGTTCTGGAACCAGAACATTATGCAATTTTGGACGGATGATGAAATTCCGCTGTCTGACGATAAAATGTCCTGGGTAACCCTCAGTGATATCGAAAAAGAAGCCTACATGAAGGTGCTGGGCGGCTTGACGCTGCTGGATACCATACAAGGCGGCGTGGGTATGCCGCAAATTATGGAGCATGTGGACGGGCTGCAACGTAAAGCCGTATTAAGCTTTATGGCGATGATGGAGCAAATTCATGCCAAGTCGTACAGTAGCATCTTTACAACACTGGCCTCCACGGAAGAAATTGACGGTGTATTCCGCTGGGTGGAAGAAAATCCGCATCTCCAAACCAAAGCAGAAACCATTCGTCAGTATTATATGAATATCCACACACCCAAAGACCTGTATCTCGCGATGGCGGCCTCGGTGCTGTTAGAAAGCTATTTATTTTATAGCGGCTTCTTCTATCCTCTCTATCTGGCGGGTCAGGGCAAGCTGACATGCAGTGGAGAAATTATCGATTTGATCCTACGGGACGAAAGTATTCACGGTGTGTACGTAGGTGTACTGGCACAGGAGATTTATGCAGAATTGGATGAGGAAGAGCAACGTGATCTTTATCAGACACTGGTAGGCTTGTTGCGCTACTTGCACAATAACGAGGAACAATACACCGAGCAAATTTACGCCCCTATTGGGCTGGTGGATGATGTTAAAGTCTTTTTACGCTACAACGCCAACAAGGCCATGATGAACTTGGGCTTTGATCCACTGTTTGAAGAAGAAGAAGTCAATCCAATTGTGTTCAACGGCATCAGTACCCACACCAAGCAGCATGATTTCTTTTCTAAAAAAGGAAATGGCTATGTGCGTGCAATGAATGTAGAGCCGCTGACCGATGATGATTTTAATTTTGGTGTATAAAATATCCGTATTTTATTTAATGAATACAAAAGCCCATTCCGCATGTCGGAGGGCTTTTTGTCGTTCATTGTAAACCTGCCACTGATAGATGGTTGCTCTATAAAGCTGGCTTTGCTTGAAAAAATAGCCAAGATGGCGAATACTATATATATGCATATTTAATTTTAAAAAGGTCAGCCTGAAGGAGCGATAGCTATTGAAGGAATTTGAATATACGAACACACTTCCACGTAAAGAAGATTTCTTTTCACTCTATGAAACCACAGGTTGGAACGGCAATGGAATCTATACTCCGGAAATACTCTACCGTGCGATTTGTAATAGCTGGTATGTGATTACTGTCTATGAGAACGATCATTTAGTTGGGTTTGGTCGCATTCTTTCAGATGGGGTCTACCAAACTTTCATTTGTGATTTAATTGTTCATCCTGATTATCAAAACAAGGGGATGGGACGAGCGATTTTAACTCAGCTTCTCGAAAAGTGTAAATCCAGCGGAATCAGGTGGGTCCAGTTATCGAGTGCAAAAAATAAACAGAGCTTCTATGAAAAATTTGGTTTTCAAGAAAGATCTGCTGACGCACCAGGGATGCAGCTATTCTTTGAATAATACTAACGTTATGCCAAACCGCTAGAACGAGGGCATTCATGAAAAAAATGGCCAGATCGCCTAAATAACGAAATCTGACCGTTTTCCATTGTTTATGACCGAGCCTCTGTGAAAATTTGAAAGGTGACACCAAACTTATCTGTGACATTCCCATAGGCCGGACTAAAATGGGTTTCTTGCAAAGGCATCCCCACCTGTCCTACTTGCTGTAGAGCATCAAACATTTTTCTGGATTGCTCCACACTGTCGGTTGTAATACAGATGCTCACCTGGTTCCCGCTGCTAAACGGCGATCCAGGAAAGGTATCAGAAAACATAAGCTCTGTCTCACCAACTTTAAGAGTGGCATGTCCAACACGTTCCTTGACCTCAGCGGGAATGGGAAAATCGGGGTTTTCCGGCATTTCCCCAAAGGTTTGAATAAAAAGCAGTTGAGCATCCAATGCCTTTTCATAAAATTCGATTGCTTCTTTTGCATTCCCATCCATCGTGATGTAAGGAATCAAACGCTTTGACATCTTCAACACAGCTCCTTCATGTTCAGGTGAGTTTACCCAGCCATTTCTCCTGTATTATATACAAAACTTGTCAAGAAAAACAGCTCTGTATTCTTAGCTTTCATCCACCTGAACGCCAAGCTGCTTCAGCTCTTTTATCGCTTCTGTAACGCCACGCTGTGGATGAAGCGCGGAGATCATCTGTGTAGTGATTGGAGCACCGTCCTTGTCCATGCGCACTAAAAATTCATTTGTCGCTGCTTATGTCTTTCAAGCTTCGCCTGCTCAACCACCAGCCGAATAAACGGTCCTTTGGCTTCGGTATACGCGGCACGGTCATATTTGAATTGGTACGCCAAATCTTTTTTTAAAGTATCATACGCTTGCAGGCTCTCAGGATGCGCTTTTAAGTAATCTCTGAACAATAGATGGTTCTTCCATTGCTCACCTTTATACTTGTAAATATGCAAATGATGAGTCCCTGCTCCCCATTCTCCACGTCGAAAGAAAGCACTCTCTGGAAAATCAGGCTTATGTACATATTCATATTGAATACCTAGTAAGCGCTCTCGATGTTCGGATTGAATACTTGCCAAATCCTCCACTCCAACCATAATATCAATAATAGCCTTGGCTCCCAGACCAGGAACGGACGTACTGCCCATATGCTCTATGCCGGCACATACATCCCCGAGAGCCTCTATAATTTTCGCTCGCTCTCGCGTATACTCTTCCACCCACTGCGGATCATACCCGGATATCTCCACCTGCGAGGACATACATGAATACACCTCCACTAATTTTCTAAAAATGCCTTCTGATCGTGCTTAGCACAAATCAGAAGGCATTCTCTTATTCAAATAAAAAATCATTCAGTAACTCCAGCCCTACTATCCGGCTTCTCAATCACGATCAGACAGGTACTGTCTGGCAAAGGAATCGGCTGGCCCTGTTCATCCGTGAACTCAACACGCCTGGATAGCGCTTCGGCATAGCCCTCCTGCAAATAGTGGCGGCTCACCCGAATAATCGCTTGTGATCCAAGGGTGTTACGAATACACTCTTCATACTGTGAAGGGGTAAAATAACCAAACTGCTCCTGCACTTCATGCACATAAGCTTCCGCCCCCCATGTATAGGTGTATAGAAATTCCATCGCATCGTTCACTGGCAAAACAGCCTCATGCTCACCCACACGTTCTATTTCAATGTGGCGACCCGCAAAATCCTTGGCATACCGCATCAGCCATTCCATTCCATCCGGCTCCAAGAATCGAATCCGTCTGCGTTGCTCTACTGGTTCGGTCATAATACCGTCACGAATGATGATACGCCCGCCGGGTGCAAGCACACGATAGGCACTCTGCAAAGCAGCCTCCACCGTTTGTGGATTGAACCGAATTCCATCTCGTTCGATGTAGGAATACAGCTCGTGAAGAATCGAAGAGAAAATGACCGTGTCCATGCTCCCCGTCTCCACAAATTCCTCCAACCGGAGCGCATCTCCTTTGATAACATCCCAACGATGGCGCTCCAATTGCTTTTTACGTTTAAGTGCCTCAATGACATTCACAGAAATATCAAGACCTAACGGCTTCGCGTCCGGTCTTTCCTGTTCGATCAGATCCAGCAGCACACCCCCGCCAGGTCCAATATCCAGTATGCGGGTTCCAGTCACGTAATCCAGAATGACCCTTTTATAATCTACGGTCTGGTTCATATCTGTAAGGTACGTCTCCTCATTGTGAAAGCGATCATAAGCATCGCGCCGTAATCCAAACAGATCAAACAGCAGCAGGACTGCTTTGTCATACAGAGGTGTTTTTTCTGCCTCAATACAGAAGTCGATCAGTCTCTCAGCCGCAGATGAAAATACAAAATTAAAAAATACAGTACTCGGCAGCTCCTCTTTATGTTCCACGATCACACTCAAATGAGGATTATGCTTTCGTCTTCCTTTTGAAATGTCCTGCCAGGACAGCGCGCTTAAATATTTTTCAATCATTCGTTTTTTGTATACGTTAATTTTCTTGACACCACGATAGTCATAATACATCGTATTCATGAGCGATTCGAAACTGATATGGCGTACCGTTGCAGGTTGTTCCTGCCCCGTGCCATCCCTCAACGTGAGTAAGAATACCTTTACCAGTTCTTGAAGTGAAAAATCCTGCAAAGCTGATTCTACATACCAAAGTGTCCGATTCTCCAACGGAGCCAGCGCCTTCTCTACATTCAACTCACGCTCCAGCTCTGCGTAAGCCTGCTCGAACGGTTCCCCTTCATGAATAGAAACCGACCGCAATCTCTCCAGTCGCTCCTTCACACTCCAGACTACAGGTGCGTTATCCCATGCAACCCAGGCGATCAGCTGCTCCACTTCACTACGTACCTGTTCCCATAATGCAGGATCTACCCCGGCAATAATACATTCGTTCAGTGCCCGTAAAACAAGCTCCAGTTCCTCAGAGCTCAGCCAGCCCTTACGAATAATTTCGAGCAGCAGTCGATTTTCCGCAAAAGGAATTTCTCCGCGTATATATTGCCCGATTAATCCATGCGTCTCAATCAGAATCCGGGTCATGCTGTTACGCGGGTAAGCAGGGGACTCTGCTTGAGCCTGTCTGACATACAGTTGGGAGGAGCCGATATTATGTACAAATAAATTAATGCCCTCCTGCTGCCAGCGCAGCCGCTCGCGGACTGTGCCTCCTTTAGCTGTCTCAGACCATACCAACACATCCTCCAGCAGCTCTTTAACCCAGAAAGACAATGGCAGTCCGTCCAAAATAAGCAACGTGCGCTCCACATAATCCAGTACAGGATTGGCATCCTTTAACTCACCTATGGATCGAATGCGTTCCAGATTAACAATACGCTCCTCAGCCGAAACAAGCAGCTTTAGCCAAGTCGGTGTATCCCAGGCAAGATCATTTTCTTTCCTGTAGTTAGCAATGGCTTTTAACGATTGCAGCATTTTTATCACCTCGTGTGATTCGGATTCGGTATGCACAGGAGACTATGGTAAGACATTTAAATAATATCTTGTATAAACTACACTTTACCATACATTTGCAGCTTCCATCTCGTGGAGAATATTAAACATTTTTATCAATCGAACGCTTGACATGCTCGCCAAACGCATACATAACCCCCAAATGTACTTTGGCTTGTGTATTTCAAGACAATTATGGCCAGCCTTGCCATCCAAAAAGCAAAAAGATACCCTCCAGCCTTAAGGCTCAGAAGATATCTTATTGTTCTTGTTATACGCATCCAAATCATGCTTTCCTATGATATTTAGAAAGTTACAATGCCGCTGTGCAACACGTCAACCCTCTACAATATACTCCACTTAGTTATTAACAGAAACGCCATCTGGCACCGGAATACCAAAATCAGGTGTTCCATCTTCATTCCAGTTCAACGGCTGAACACGTGTATGACGATTCGGATCATATAGCGGGTCACCTGTAATTTCCTTGTAATTCCGGGCGTGATAAACGATAACATCGCTACCGTCAGCAGCAACCGTAAAACTGTTATGACCTGGCCCGAATTGTCCTGTTTCCTCATTTGTGCAGAATACCGGCTCAGGCGATTTCGCCCATGATTTCGGGTCAAGTAAATCCGCATTCTCGTCTGCCGTCAGCAGGCCCATGCAATAGTTATGGTCTGTGGCACTGGCTGAATAACTGATAAAGATTCGTCCGTTCCGTTTCAGAACCGCTGCTCCTTCATTTACCTTAAAACCGATGACTTCCCAATCATATTCAGGAGTAGAGATCATGACCTGCTCACCGCACAGCGTCCACGGATTGCTCATTTCAGAAATATACAGATTGGAATTACCGACGATGTCCGGGTCCTTCTGAGCCCACACATAATACAAAACTCCATTATGCTGGAAGGTTGTCGCATCGAGAGCGAATGTCTCCCAACGGGTTTTGATCTGTCCCTTTTCCACCCATTCCCCTTCCAGAGGGTTAGCTGAATCATTTTCCAGCACGAACATCCGGTGGTCGAACAGGCCTTCCTTTGTTTCCGTTGTACGAGCTGCTGCAAAATAAATGTACCATTTGTCATTAATATAATGAATTTCCGGTGCCCAAATGTTCGCGCTTAACGGGCCCGTTTCATATTTGTGCCACACTGCGACAGGCTCTGCTGTGTTCAAGCCTTGAATAGTACGTGCCCGCCGAACCTCAATGCGGTCATACTCTGGCACAGATCCGGTAAAATAATAGTATCCGTCACTATGCTTATAAATCCAAGGGTCTGCCCGTTGCTCAATAACCGGATTATTAAAGGATACAGGTTGATTCATGGTTTTTCTCTCCTCTATGTGTAGTATGTAGTTCATACGATTAATCGCTGATACGTTTTCCCCAGATGGAAATTCCCTTTTCATTCATACCCGTGAAAATTAGAGTATGGCGACCCAGCTCCCAGTCCCATGAAGGAAGCAATAATAATTCTTCCTTTGTTCCTTCGGATATATCGCTCCAATCCAGTGTTAAAGTACGCCTGCCATCAAAGCTCCAATGACCTTCAAGAGTCCCGCTGGTTGCCCGCCCTCCATCTTCCAGACGGAGCGGTTCAGCTTCCACCTGACCGTCTACTTCCTGCCTTATCACGATGCGCTCCCAGTTGCCGGATAATAATCTTTTGGGTATATCCTGCTCCTTCTCGCCCGCATACCGCTCTGGTGATACGACAGGCCAGCCCTCAGCAGTCCATAATATTTTGCGTACATGCAGATACGGCCATCTCTTATCCGTCTCTCCCCGCGCATGATGTACAATATAATAATCTTCACCGTCCTTCAGGACGGAATTATGACCTGGCGCAACCCAGCCTTCTCCTTCGCTAAAACGATAACCGCCCAATACCTTGTTTCCAATCTCGTATTGAGGCAAATAGCTGGTATCTGCCATGTCATGTCCATTAATATCTACATACGGCCCTGTGATAGAATCCGAACGGGCAACGCGAACATTGTAGTCCTCGAACAAAGAATCATACGAGACGAACAAGTAGTATTTACGGAACATTGGATTGTACACAATGTAAGGCCCTTCCACAGCACCATCCTCAGTTGCCCGATCCCTGGCAGCGATATTTTTACCATAGCCTGACTCTTTAAACTTTCCAGTCTGGGGATCAAGCTGCGTAATATAAATACCGCCGAAAAAAGAGCCGTACACCATCCATGGATTCCCTTCCGCATCCAGCACCGGATTCGCATCAATCGCATTCAGCTTGTCATGCTCTTCCGTTTTAACAACCAGCCCCTCATCCTTCCAAGGGCCCTCCGGCGAGCTGGATGTCTGTAATCCGATAGCTGATCGCGTGCTGCCAAAGGTGGAGGCAGAGTAATACATCCGGTAGGTATCGCCCATCTTGATGATGTCCGGTGCCCACAAATTTGTTGCTGATGACCACGCCTCCGCTTCCTTTGGAATGCCGGGTAGTGCATACTGAACCCAGTTCCAGTGAATCAGGTCGGTCGATTTGCGTACCATGACACCCGGTCTCAATTCTCCACCTGTCTTTACATCCGTCGAGTAGACATAATAGCCCTGATCTGTTTTGATAATCGCCGGATCATGCGCATTGTTAATCGTCCAGCGCTGTTCATCATTAATCGTGCTTTGATCATACAAGTGATCGGGAGGTGGAGCCTGCGGATACACAGGGTCCGGAGTGTTATCCCCACAGCCGGATAGGCCCAGCATTAGCAGCATAACCATAACTGTTATTCTCCTCCTTCCTTTACCCATTACATATTGTGATTGTCTTACATCATTCATCCGTACCCTCCAAGTGTCAATTAACCTTTGACACCTGAAATAGCAACCGACTCAATAATTTGTTTCTGGAAGATCAGGAATATAATCAATACAGGTAACAACGCTATAATGGAAGCTGCCATAATAAGCGGATAGTCCGTCTGAATGGCGTAAGTCGCATTAAAATTCGCGATGACCAGCTGTAATGTCTGCGTTTCTGGTGAGTTCAAGTAAATAATCGGGGCCAAATAATCATTCCAAATCCCCATGAACCATAAAATAAGCTGTGCGGCAACAGCCGGCTTAATGAGCGGGAACGTAATCGACGAATAGAGTCGGAAATAAGAGCTTCCGTCAATTTTAGCAGCTTCGATAATGGCATCCGGCACACTGAGCAAATACTGCCGCAGGAAAAAGATCATAACCACATTACCGAACAAACCGGGAACGATCAAAGGCAAAAGTGTATCTACCCAGCCAAGTTTGGAAAACATCATAAACTGTGGGATCATAACCGTCGGGTATGGAATCATCATAGATGCGATGAGTGCCAGAAACAGTTTATTTTTATGAGGGAATCTCAGCTTTGCGAATGCAAAAGCAGCCACACTGGATGTGAAGGTACCGACAACCGTGACACTTACCGCCACAATCACGCTGTTCTTGATCCCGCTTAACAAAGGTCCTGCTTCCCAAATTTCCTTATACTTGCCGAACTGGAACACCTCTGGTATCCATACTGGTGGAAGAGCAAAGACATCCTGCTTTTCTTTCACCGAAGTGGATAGCATCCAAAGCAGCGGCGCGATCATCACAATCGCTCCAATCGCTAGTACAATAAAGATAATGATATTGGTAACTTTCGTTTTTTGACTATGGGACATAATCAGACTCACTCCTTTCCGCGAAAATCAATCCCCATCAAAGGATGATTTTTCATTCATTTTAAATTGAATCAAAGTTACGATAAAAATGAAGATGCCGAGAATCATAGCCATCGCGGAGGCATATCCCATCTGCAGGTTTTTAAATGCCTTATCCCAAATATAAAAGACGATTGAGGCGGATGAATATTCCGGACCCCCTGTAGGTGTCATAATGTTCATTTCAGTAAAGATTTGTGAACCACCAATAATATTAGTTACGACCAGGAAGAAGGTTACTGGTTTCACCATAGGCCATGTAATATTGCGGAACATTTGGAATCCGCTAGCTCCATCCAGCTCTGCTGCTTCATAATAAGAACGAGATACGCTTTGCAGGGCTGCCAAATACAGTAGCATCGTGTAGCCAAGACCCTTCCAGACCGTCATAAGGATCAAGGCCGGCTTAACCGTATCCTTATCCATCAGCCAGTTAGGACCCTTAATACCGAATATTTCGAGGAATTGGTTCACCAAACCATAGTCTCCGTTGTAAGCCCAGTTCCACATAATAGAAACGGCAGCCAACGAAGAAATAACCGGAATATAGTAGATCACACGAAATGTCGTCGTACCTGGAATCTTGCGATTCAAACCTAGTGCCAGCAGTAAAGCTAGTACAAGACCGATTGGAATACCCAACATTAAGAAAAGAGTATTGTACATCGATTTATAAAAGAGCTCATCGCTAAATAAATCCTTAAAATTGTCGAGACCAATAAAGTTCATTTGTCCCAATCCGTCCCAGTCTGTAAAAGAGCCATATAACGAATAGACAAACGGGAATAACGTAAAGATTAGCAGACCGAGAATAGGTGGAAGAATAAATAAGTATCCATATATCTTCTCTTTGCGGTAGAGATTAGATTTGGTTATCACAGCGCTCACCTCTGTTTCTAATTTGGAATGAAGATGATGTTAGCAGCATGATATTTAGCCACTAACATCATCCTTTTTTCCTCTATTTACGCATTATTTCTGTGATTTTTTCTCTTGCTCCACCGCTTTATCCAGCAGTTTCTGCATCTTCGGTTGTTCTTGCTTCACATAATCTGCCGCCGTAATTTTACCGTCCAGCACAGGCTGAATATCTGTGAAGAAAATATCATACCATTCTGCGTTATACGTATAGTTGCCTGGTAATGAGCGTCCATAGTCATTTACGATATCAATAAATTCCTGTTTATTGTTAGGCTTGGTTTTCGTATCTTTGGACCATTCATCAGCCATGTCCAGCAGATTCGGAATTTGTACCTTAGCGTCTACGAGTTGCTTCATTCCTTCTTTGGAAGTCGTCAGATAGTTGACCAATTCTACAGCTTCATCCGGGTATTTTGTTTTAGAGGAAACACCAATACCCAGGGAACCAATCCATGTTGCCGATTTGCCAGTCGATCCGGCTGGGAATGGCAACAAATCATATTCGAATGGCAGTTTTTCAAATGTACTCATATCCCAAGGACCTACCGGGAAGAATGCCATTTCGCCCTTCATCCAACGTTGGTATGTGTCCAATGTTTGTGATTGTTCAATACCAGGTGTGATTTTGTATTTGTTTTGCATGTCAGCAAAGTACTGAAGCGCTTCCGCAAATTTCGGATCATCAATCGTTACTTTAGTTTTGCTCTCATCCAGCCAATCAGCCCCATTACTCCATACAAAGGCTTGCAATGCCCACTGAACGTTAAAACCTGTACCGTATTGATCTGGCTTGCCGTCACCATTGGTATCTTTGGTCAACTCTTGGCTAACCTTGATAAATTCATCCCATGTATACGGTTTGTCTTTGTCAGGCAAGGGAACGCCCGCTTTTTCGAACATCGTTTTGTTGTAGCCGAGTGCGAATGGACCCAAGTCCTTCGGCATACCGTAAATATCTCCTTGACCGGCCATTTTACCGTCATAGCGATACAAATCTATACCGTATTTCCAGATGTTATCCAGTTTAATATCCTTGTTCTTCTCAATGTAAGGAGTGAGATTCTTCAACACCCCACTGTTTACATAAGCTTTCACATCTCCAGGGGCAAAATAAAAGATATCTGGAAGATTGTTTCCTGTAATCGCAGCTCTAAGTTTTGTAGCATATTGATCCGCTGCTGTCACGACCATTTTAACCTTTACTCCAGGATGCTCCTCTTCAAATTTCTTAATTACTTCCTTATAAGCCTTTTGTTCATCTGTTCCACCACGGAACATAAATGTTAGTTCCTTGCTTCCATCACTACTGGAACTTCCCCCACTACAACCAGCCAGTGCAGCAACCATTAACAACAAAACAACCATTGTTATTGCAAAACCTTTTTTCTTTATCAACGCGACCCCTCCTAAATTTAAATGAAACCGCATACATTTGGTGTTAAAATAATTTCATACCACTCGGCCTAATCTTTAACTGTGCGGTACACAACCCGTTGTTGATTGCCGCTGTGATTATCATCCCTCTCATGTACCATATGATTAACATTTTACTTTATGAATAATGAATTCGTTTACAAACAAAATATAGCATGCCCTTCCTCGGTTCGTCAATGTATTTTTCAATCTTTTTAAATAATTATAAAACATAGATTGGAGTAACATGAAAAGCAAAATTGAATCGTACTTAAGTTCATTTTTGTTATATAAATCAATAAAAACACTTAAATGCGATTTATTTATAAAGAAAACCCTATTTTGGACTCCAATTTGCTCCCCCTTTTTATTTAGTAAAAAAAATTTACAGAAAAGCGGTTTACTTCTTTTTGATTTTATTTTAACATAAATCAAAGTAAAAATATAAGCGCTTACATTAAAATTTTTATAGATAAGGAAGGTCTATAGCTATGATTTATATTAAGGACTTAATGTCAGGGTTAGATATTTTCAAAGCACTGGGTTCGGAAATCCGCATTCAAATTCTCGAGCTACTTGCTTACCAGGGACAAAGTATGAATGACATCGCCAACAAACTTAATTTGAGCAACGGTACAATTACAATGCATATTCGCAAGCTGGAAGAATGCGGCCTCGTGGAGATCAATACCGTGAGCGGCAAGCATGGTACCCGAAAAATGTGTTATTTGAACAAAGAAAAGCTAATGGTAGATTTGCGCAGCAGAGAACAAAAAAATGTGTATGAGGTTGAGATTCGTGTGGGTCATTACAGTAACTATCAGGCAGTACCCACTTGTGGATTGGTGACCAGAGACAGCATTATTGGCGATTTTGATGATCCACGCTATTTTGCAGATCCCGGACGGCTGGATTCGGAAATGATCTGGATGGCAGATGGCTTTCTGGAATACCGCATTCCCAACTATCTGAAAGCAAATCAATCCTTTAATGAAATTCAATTTTCCGCAGAGCTGGGCTCAGAAGCACCGGGATATTGCGAAGAATATCCATCGGACATTTGTTTTCATGTGAATGGCATTCCTATTGGTCACTGGACTAGCGCTGGCGATTTTGGAGAAGTGCCGGGGGTTCTGAATCCCGATTGGTGGCCGCCGCATTTGAATCAATATGGTATGCTCAAATTAATTCGTATCAATCGACATGGAAGCTTCATTGACGGATGTCGTATATCCGAAGTCACGCTAGAAGATATCGGCCTTGATTACAAAAGTGATATTACACTGCGTATATCCGTATCCGATCAATCGCCAAACAAAGGGGGTCTCACTATTTTCGGTAAAAGATTCGGGAATTTCAATCAGGATCTGCTTGTGCGCGTGCTTTACGATGTACACGGGGAGGATAACTCCAACTGCTGACTCGCCACATGTAAAAAGGCCGAAGCCTGTATTCATTGAATACATGTCCTCGGCCTAAACATCCTGCTCCTCACTTAAAGAGATATAGATCCATAGATAAAAAATGACCGCTATCCCAAACACCAGCCAGCTAAAGGACAGCAAATGAAGCCTCGCTCCAGCATGTACAACCCATCTCCAAATATCCGTAAGGAGCACTTGTGGCTGCAACAACACATCCCAGCTATTCCAGCGAGCAAATCTGCCAATATATACGCCTACGCTAGCCAGCCACAACACCACAAAAACTACAGCCCATGCGAGCCAACCTGAACAAATCTTCCTCAGCATACGGTGGATCATCAATACACAAAGGGATGTAAGAAAAAGACCAAGCCCTGCTGCTGAAAAAGACGTAAATAAGATCAACCAAAATTGAGTGTTCAACCAAAAACGCGTATCAGGATTCACATCGTAGAAACGAAACGCATGTAGTAGCTCAGTCACCAAATAAAGAGCATTCGGCAGAAAAAACAACCATACAACTGCGGCGAAAAATAAAAGAACACTTTTCACTTTTGTACTTCGCAGTCTGGATAATGCCATCATTCCCAGAGTGATAAAGACCGGAACCCATGCCAGGAATATATCCCAGTACAGAAATTGATACATCCTCGTTCCGCTTGTGGACTGTAAATACATAATGAGCCAAAAACAGCCCAACGTAGCTACAAGCAGCACCCCCAACAAACCAGGCAGCTTGTAACCCTTCCTTTTTAACAGCAAGCTTCTACCTCCTGCATGCGTATACGTATATACGTCTTTTCAAATCCCCTCTTATAGCGCTTCCATATTTATTTATAGAGAGGGCCTTTGTCTGATTATTCCACGTTTCGTATATCCTCGGACACATGGTTTGTTATCGTCAAGGTATCAAAGGTAACATTACAGCCCTCCCCCACCGGGGATTGTGCGACAACGCCGACTTTTAGCTGTTTAGGAACATTCATCCCAAAATATCTCGCTAGTTTCCAATGCTGACCGTCTGATGAATAATGAAATGCAAAGCAATTACCAGCTCGTGCCACTCGCAAATACGGATTAGAAACATCTATGGCCCCAGATATACAATCATCGGAGGTATCCCGAGTGACCACACTAAGAATAGATGGAGTGCTTTCAAAGTATTCAAAGCACAGCTTAGCCCAATGGGTATCATCCGCCATCATCATCAAACATCCTGAATCATAAGGCTGCTTCATATCAACACGAACCCTCGTCCATATTGTAAAATCTCCCTGAAGCGTTGTATGCAAAAAGGGTGCGGACGATTTTACCGCTGCGCCGGACGGATCTCTAAAGAAATCCGCCTGTGAAGGTGCAGAAACTTGCAAAAACTTGGAATCATCGAATCTCCACACAGTCGGCTCGTTGATCCAGCCCCATCCCGCAGGCAAAACCTTGTCGTTAAAGCGTTCAAATACGTTCATATGGACACCATCCCTCTCTAGCCAATATAGTCAAATAGCAGGGTGAAATCTGGGGAACAATAATCCCCCTTGATACCACTATATACGTTATCTTCCAGCCGTCAATGATGATCCTTCTGTAGCTACATTTTAAAAAAAGACTTGCCATCCTAAAATGTTGTGCTTATAATTACACCTAACTTGATACGGTAACAAATTTCAATGACGAGAACGAGTAAGCTATACAGCGGATTTGCAGAGAGTTGGGGCAGGTGAAAGCCAACATTCCGAGGGTAGCCGAACGCCATCTCTGAGAAGCGGGCTGAACCTGAAGTAAGCTCTGCCGCCTTTCCAGCGTTAACCGGAACACGTATTGATGGATACGTGAACAGAGTGTCATTTCCTATGGAATGAAACTAGGGTGGTAACACGGGTATAAACTCGTCCCTTTTACAGGGGCGGGTTTTTTTGTTTTTCAAAAAGGAGGAAATCAACATGACAAATGTATCGACAGCAGTATCTATAAGCGATTTTTTGACTCCAGCTGTACGGGAAATGCCGCCTTCAGGCATCCGTAAGTTTTTTGAATATAGTACAGGCAGAAAAGATATCGTATCGCTTGGTGTCGGTGAACCGGACTTTGTAACCCCTCAACATGTCAGAAAGGCCTGTATCACAGCACTGGAAAATGGTAAAACCTCATACACACCGAATGCAGGTCTTCCCGAGCTTCGTGAGGAGATTGCCGGGTATCTGGAGAGCAGCTTCAGCACATCCTACAACCCGACAGATGAAATCATGGTTACCATTGGCAGCAGTGAAGCTCTGGATTTGGCGCTACGCGTCCTGATCACAGCACACGATGAAATACTTATTCCAGCTCCCTGCTATATTTCATATTCGCCCATCACGTTTCTGAACGGAGGACATACCGTAACGGTTGAAACCTCTGCGGACCAACAGTTCAAGCTGACAGCAGAAGCGCTCAAATCCAAGCTGACTCCACGATCCAAAGTGCTTATTCTCTGTTATCCGAATAATCCGACGGGTGGAGTGATGACTTATGAGGACTGGCTACCGATTGCCCGCCTGGTTGAGGAGCATAATCTTGTCGTCATATCAGACGAAATTTATGCTGAACTGACCTATGGACAGAAGCATGTTAGCTTCGCTGCTCTGCCGGGAATGAAAGAGCGCACCCTGCTCATCAGCGGCTTTTCCAAAGCATTTGCGATGACAGGCTGGAGGGTCGGCTATGTATGTGGCCCGAGAGAGTTGATTTCAGCCATGCTGAAGATCCATCAATATACCGCCATGTGCGCTCCTATTATCGGGCAAATTGCCGCTATTGAATCCCTGCGCAACGGACTGGAGGAAAAAGACCGCATGATGGAATCCTACAATCAACGTAGAAAATGGTTCGTTGAAGGCCTATGTCAGACAGGACTTCCATGTCATGAACCAAACGGTGCCTTCTATGCTTTTCCCTCCATTATGCACACAGGGTTAAGCTCAGAGCAGTTTGCCAAGCGTTTGCTGGAAGAAGAGGGGGTCATTACCGTGCCCGGTTCCGCATTTGGCCCGGGCGGCCAGGGCTTTATCCGCTGTTCATACGCGTCATCGCGAGAACAGCTGGAAATGGCTTTGGAACGCATCAGCGTATTTTTGAAACGCCTGTAAATACGATTTTCCATATCATGAAATGAACATGAGCACGGGATGAGCACTACTTTAGCAGCTTCTGAATAAGCTTTTTCTGGTGTGCTGGCATCCCGGTGCTAAAGATCGTCAGTGCACCGGACAACGGCGACCTTGAAGTACAAGCAGGCAACTTGCCTTTTCTCGTTAGCGGCCAGCAGGCCATTTATTTTGAGAAGTCCATGCGGCTGGATGCAGACGAGAGATTCCCCGTATATAAGCTATCCAGCGACTCTACCTTTTATAGTAACAATGTGAAAACCCGGGATGTCCGGTCGTCCTAATCTTTAGGATGTCGGGTATTCAGAACGTTTTGCACAAAATCAGTTTTGGCCTCCGTGTACGCTTCACGATCATGCTGATTTTCCATCGCCAGCTGCCTTTTTAATACATCATATTGCTGAATCAGCTCAGGCTGTTCACGAAGTCGGTTCCGAAACAAGATCTGCTGATCCCAATGCTCATCAGATTTCAGTATGAGATGCAGATGTCCCTTTCTTTGATCCTGTTCCACTTTAACCAAAAATCTTCTCCATTCCCGACCGTCCAGTTCAGGGGGAACGTAGTTCCAGCCTGCTGGTTGTAAAGCAGACACGATCTGTTCCAGTCGATCCCAAGATTCTAATTTTGCCATAATGTCAATAATGGGCTTAGCGGAAAGATTGGGGATTGCCGTGCTTCCTATATGTTCGATTTCCGTCACCTTAAACGGCAGTAATAACTCCTGCAACTGGTGAATGATCTTTAAGCCCTGCTCTGACCAGGCAGGATCAGGATTCACTATTTTTATAGGCTCCGTAGCCCACACCGGCCAATGTTCTTGATTTTGCTCCTCATGCATTCATTATCCCCCTAATCTCCACTCATGCATTGCAGCTTACGACTGTATAACTGAGCGTTTTCCGCATCAAAACAAACAAAAATAATCTCTTTCAAACCGGCATGTTCCCGTACAAAACGTGTCACTTCCTGTATAGCAATATCCGCCGCCTTTTCTTTCGGGAAACGGTAGATACCAGTACTGATATTCGGAAAGGCAATGCTTCGTGCATTCAGTTGCAAAGCCAATTGGAGTGTATTCTGGTAGCATTTCGCCAATAGCTCCTCTTCCTGATGGTCGCCACCATTCCACACAGGACCAACGGTATGAACAACGTATTGGGCATCCAGCTTGCCAGCTGTTGTATAGACCGCGCCTCCTACGGGACATCCACCTTGTTTGTTTCTGATACGGACACAATCTTCCAGTATAGCTGGACCGCCAGCCCTATGAATTGCGCCATCTACTCCACCGCCACCCAGCAAGCTTGTATTCGCTGCATTGACAATAATATCGGCCTTACAACGGGTAATATCCTCTTGCATCACACGTATTGTCACGTTTAATAGTTCAATTTGGGTATTCATTAATCCTCCTCCTCTCGTAAAAAATCAACTCCGTTTTATATCCTTATTTCTTTGAAATTTATGTTCACGATTAAAAATCATCTTAGATAACACCCATTATTAATATCAAAGGTCGCTCCCGTATAATGCCTGGATCTTTCCGATAGCAGAAACAGGACAGTATAAGCAACATCTTCTGCTTTTAAAGGCTCAGGAATTAGCTGATGATTTGTATATTCCTCCTTTCTCCAATCAGGAATATGATCCATCATTGGAGTACTTACCATCGTTGGTGCCACAGCATTAACTCTTATATAAGGTGAAAAATTCATGGCACAACTTTTAGTAAAGCCCAATATTGCAGCTTTTGATAATCCATAGATCGCATCTGAGCTTCCTTCCATTCCAGAAACAGAAGACATATTTACGATAATTCCCTGATGCTTCTTCTCAATCATGAACTTTCCAAAAAATTGCGAGAAATATACACATCCCTTAATATTTATGTCCAGCACCTTCTCTATTTCTTCCATACGATAGTCGAGTATATTCTTTCCTCTATAAACACCTGCATTATTGACTAAAGCTGTTATGTCCGTGTGTTCTCCCTTAATGTATGTAAAAAAATCGGTTACTTCCGTATAGTTACTTATATCTATGAGATAGGTGTACAAACTTGGTGAATTCAGTTCAGCCTCAAGTTCGTTTAAAGAACGTTTATTCATATCACACGCAATAACACTTGCGCCTTCCCTTAAACATTGCTGAGTAATTTCCTTTCCGATGCCGGAAGCAGCTCCTGTTATAATAACTTTCATTTTATTAAGCAATGAAGAAACCCCTCTCTCGTTCGGTATATAGTTTTACTCAAAATACCTCTCTCAAGTACTATCAGCTATATGAAAGAAACTTACTTCAGTAACATAAGTGCAGTCGCAACCGAATGATCCACAAAAGAACGCTCTGGGCGCGACTTCATCATCACGGTAATCCCGATTAACAAAGAGACCAACGTATGGGCCAAAGCTCGTGCATCCATAGCCACCTCAAGCTCCCCAGATCGAATACCACGTTCGAGGGTTTCCTGAAAGACGGTAGAAAGATACATCTGATGTTCCCTGGTCAAAATTTCAAACTTCTCATCATGTGGAGCCAATTCTACCATCGTATTGATGCAAAAGCATCCCCTATTAGGTCCATCCTCGTATTCTTCTGCCACGACTCCTCCAAATAAATTGTAAAATGCTTCTTTTACAGATGAACTATTTTGCAGTTTAGCCCTTATACAAGCTGCATGAGATTGCGTATATTTACGGAGCGCAGCTTCAAATAATTGCTTCTTATCTCCAAAAGCAGCGTAAATGCTGGGGCGCTGAATTCGCATTCGGGAGGTCAAGTCGCTTAAAGACGTGCCTTCGAACCCTTTTTCCCAAAAAATTTGCATCGCTGCATCCAACGCCTGCTCCATATCAAATTCCCGTGGTCGAACCATAAGTAACCCCTTCTTTTCAGATCGTTCAGTATATTAAGATTGTATGATCATTAAAATAAACTGTCAAATATGTATAGGATGAATACTTGACATCTCATAAAACAAAGGTTATATTGACCTAAAATCATTACGTACCAATCGGTATATTATACTTTTCGGTACATAATAAAGTCAGAAAGTGATGTGATGTATAAAAATGAATATCTCTGAAGTCAGATCAACGCAATCTGCTCCCGTTCGTTCCATGTCCCGATCTGTTGCACTCTTGTTTGCCATAGCCTGTGGGCTGGCTGTCGCTAACATTTACTATGCACAGCCATTGCTGGATGCGCTGGCAAAAGAATTTGGCATTACGCACTCATCGGTAGGTATGGTCATTACAGTCACGCAAATTTGTTATGCATTGGGACTACTGTTGCTCGTCCCGCTTGGCGATCTTTTGAATCGACGACGACTGATCACAGGACAAATGCTGCTATCCGTGCTGGCATTAATCACGGTTAGCTTTGCTCCTACCCGTACAATACTGCTTATGGGGATGGCAATGGTTGGACTGCTGGCTGTAGTCACTCAGACACTCGTGGCATTCGCCTCGACCTTGGCTAATTCGGCTGAACGCGGGCAGGTCGTAGGGCTGGTGACCAGCGGAGTCGTTATCGGCATTCTACTTGCACGAACCGTTGCCGGTGTATTAACTGATCTGGCAGGATGGCGTTCAGTTTACCTTGTTTCTGCTATACTTACGCTGTTTATGGCTATAGCTCTGTTGCGGGTGTTGCCAAAGAACGAACCCAAAGGTGCGGCACTTTCCTATCCGCAGCTGCTCCGCTCGGTTATCGTACTGTACGTGCAAGAACGAATTTTGCGTATTCGTGCTGTCCTTGCGCTACTCATTTTTATGGCGTTCAGCATATTGTGGACTTCGCTTGTGTTACCTCTCAGTGCACCTCCATTTTCTCTTTCACATACTGCTATCGGGGCCTTTGGTCTGGCTGGGGTCGCCGGAGCATTAGCAGCAGCACGAGCAGGGCGTCTTGCCGATCAAGGCTTGGGACAACGGACGACGGGTATAGCACTAATTTTATTGTTGCTGTCCTGGTTACCTATCCGCTACACCGAGTATTCTCTGTTCGCTTTAATTCTTGGCGTAATTCTTTTGGATTTGGCCGTACAAGCTGTACATGTCACCAACCAAAGCTTGATTTTCAATGTTCGCCCTGAGGCACGGAGCCGACTTACCGCAGCCTACATGATATTTTATTCCATCGGTAGCGCCACCGGGGCCATTGCCTCTACTCATATGTACATATATGCTGGATGGAACGGGGTGTGTCTATTGGGAGCTGGTGTCAGTGCTCTGGCTCTCATCTTTTGGGCGTTGACTCGACGTACAACTTGATTGGTAGACTGCTATTGATTTTAATCAACAAAAAACCGCCTGGTCCACAACTATGGCCTGGCGGTTCTCTTCTGTCACTACAAAATCATCACTTGATTGCAATATAAATCAAAACAGGTTCATCAGGACTGCCATACACTTCAAAATCGCCTGTGTATGTCCGCTCCGCTTGTCCCGTGCCTGCCCACTCCCAAATCGTCTGCCATACACGGAAGACAGAAGAAGGTTCCTGAGTTGCCTGAAAAACAGCGTAGCGTGCAGCCGGAATTACAAGTTCTTCAAGATCGTCAGGAGTCTGGAAATCCACAGCCGTTTCCTTTCCGATAAAAAATGTATACTCGCCCAAAGCTCCATTTTCATAGTCAGTATAACAACCATAGACAGAAGCATGTCCATCATGCCCCTTTATCCGACCAGGCACGTCCTCACTCCAAAACCGTTCCCACATGTTAGGAATGATCCCGTGAGACGTTTGTTCATTCTGATTATTTGTACGTGCTTTCAGCCCGACCAAACGAATATCACCTCGATATTCCTCCCGAATGGGTCCATCCAATGGAAGTCCCGTATCCGCTGAGGACCGCCACCGCTTCAAATACGGCAGGTAATTACGCAGCATCGAAGTCGCTTCTTCTTCCTGCATCCCCTCCTCCACCAGGATAGGCACACACTGCTGAATCATTTCCTCCATAGTCAAGTCAGGCTGTACAAATGCGCCTTCCTTGTAACAATACTTGCAATACTCATCCGTTTTATGATGTTGTGCATCCGTTCCATATTGGTCCTCATGCTCCAGCGGCATCCCGCAACTTTGACAAGCTTTATCCATCCTCGTAAATCCCCTTTCGCTAACTGATATCAGGTATGCCACCAGTATAACGAAACAAACCTGACAACTATCAGTCAGGTTCGTTTTACTTTAATCCAAAATTTCCTCTATGATTCCCGGCCTTCTTCATAATTAGACGCAATCTGTAGCGCCATCTCATGAATCTTGTCTCGCAAATGGGCTGGTTCTTTGACAACCACATCCGGTCCCAGACTTAAAATAAATCCGTACGCCCACGCATCCTCGGGAAACGGGACCGAAACCGTATAAATCCCTTCCTCCTGCTCGGTCAATGCTTCTACGCCAAACCAGTCCTCCGCCAGATGCCTTGAGTTGCGGTTAAATTGTAGCGTAAACGGTTGTACAGCCCTGGATGCCGCCATCCGTCCCTCATTCCACGGCAGCACTTCATAAGAAAGATCCCTGCGAGCGAAAGTCGTCTCTGTAACCACAGGGTCACTCATGCGGGAAAGTTTGAATAAACGAAACTGATCCCTATCGGGACAATACGCATATACAAACCATTGTTGTCCTTTCAGAACGAGCGTGTGCGGTTCAACATTCCGTTCCGTTATGGCTCCTTCCGCATTTCGATAGGTAAAAGCGACAATCCGCGCTTGGCTCATTGCTTCTTTCACCTTTATCAATTTACCTTCCTGCGCAGCCTGATTTCCCCATCCCGAATGATCGACGATAAATTGTGTGGTACGGACACTGAAGTGCTCTTTCCCAGACTCCGGTATAATGCTTTCAAATTTATGAAGTAACCGGGACACATTGGGGCCGCCCAACGACGAGGACAAACTCTGCAGGCCCATCACAATGTCCTTGACATCATTATCCGTCAGCATACTGCGGTCCAAACGGTATCCTTCCATCAGACCGATTCCCCCATTAGCTCCCTGATAAGTCACCACCGGAATACCAGCCATACTAATCGCTTCAATATCTCTATAGATCGTCCGGATCGAAACCTCATACAAATCAGCCAGTTCCTTCGCTTGTATTCTATTTCTTTTCAGCAGCAAAATGACGATAGAAAGCAATCGGTCAATTTTCATTTTTTCAAAACCTTATGATCTCTCTTATTTTGTATCTGCTTCACCTCATCAGATAATGGAACTTGTACAGCTTCCTCATAGGAGTCTCCAAAAGCTTCGGGGTTCATTTTTAGGGCTTCCAGTCTCAAATTCCAATACACTTCAGCGTCTGCTGGTTCTACGTTCCTGATTAAAATCATGTTTTCCCGTTCCTCCGAATGTTTTCCTCCATCTTACTCTATCTCCTATCTAAAATGAATCTGTTATTCCTAGATTAAAATAACCTCAGGTGCTCTATCCAGCCAGATAGAATGCCTGAGGTTTCACTAACTTATTACAAATTATGACTCGTAGCGCTTCAGCACAATGACCGCATTATGACCGCCGAAGCCGAAAGAATTGGATAGACCGATATTTAGTGGAGCCTTGCGCGCTTCGTGAGGCACATAATCCAGATCGCAAGCCGGGTCCCGGTTGTCCAGATGAATCGTTGGCGGAATGATGCCTTCCCGCAGGCTTTGCACGAGCGCAATCGCTTCGACACCGCCCGCGGCTCCTAGCATATGCCCCAGCATGGACTTATTCGCGGTAACCGGAATCTGATAGGCATAATCCCCAAATAGCTTGTGGATCGCAAGGGTCTCAGCGATATCCCCGACAGACGTACTCGTTGCGTGAGCGCTGATCACGTCCACTTCTTCAGGGGAGATGCGGGCAGAATGAAGGGCCGCTTTCATCGCCAGGTAAGCTCCGGTTCCTTCGGGATGCGGTGCAACCATATGATAGGCATCCGAACTGGCTCCATAACCGATGACCTCACCATAGATTTCCGCACCACGCCGGATTGCGTGTTCCAGCGACTCCAGTACCAGAATGCCTGCTCCTTCGCTCATGACAAATCCGTCCCGATCCTGATCAAACGGTCGGCTTGCTATGGAAGGCTCCTCGTTACGTGTGGACAAGGCAGTCGCATTAGCGAAGCTCGCTAAGGCCAATCTATTCACCGCCGCTTCAGCTCCACCGGCAAAAATGACATCCGCATCTCCAGTACGAATCGTCCGAAACGCCTCTCCAATTGCTGTATTCCCAATAGAGCAAGCCGTCACGGGTGAAACCGTAGGACCCATCGCTCCAAACGCGATACTAATTTGAGCAGCAGCCATATTCGAGATCATCATAGGTACCAGCGTTGGGCTAACTCTGCCTGGTCCACGATGTAGCAGCACATCTACATTATCCACCAATGTATCCAAACCGCCGACTCCTGATCCCACATAGACACCTACACGCTCCAGATCGGTGTGATCCAGTTCTAGACCGGAATCCTTGAGCGCTTGCTCTGCCGCATATAATGCATACTGAGTAAACCGATCCATTCGTCTGGCATCTTTACGTCCCCATTGCTTTTCTGCATCAAAATCCTGTACCAGTCCAGCAATTTGTGCTTTTAAATCGGATACATCAAATGTATCAATTTTACGTATACCTGAATTGCCTTCCAGCAAATTCTTCCACAACGTGTCCACTTCATTGCCCAGTGGCGAAACGACACCCATACCTGTTATCACTACTCTTTGCATAAGCTATTCATTCCTCCTACTCGATGACTTACTTATAATCCTCATTTTACCCTCGTCTTATCCTATTACAAGTGTTTGTTTATCCTGGTATAATGAACACTACTATAGTAAGCGCCTTATTTGCCCACTTCGGATATACCCATTGAATGGAGAGAAAATACCTATGAAAACGGAAGCACGTCTGGAAGCACTATCTGTTTTTCTGAAAACAAAAAGAGCCCGCCTACACCCGCATATGGTCGGTCTTCCCCAAGGATCACGTCGTAGAACACCGGGCTTGCGCAGAGAAGAAGTCGCTCAGCTGGCAGGTGTCAGTACGACCTGGTACACCTGGCTGGAGCAGGGACGGGATATTAAGGTATCAGCCTCCGTGTTGGATGCTATTGCTGCCGCATTGCAGTTGAACACGGATGAGCGCAAATATTTATATGATTTGGCGCTCGAAGCCGGGTCTCACAGCCTTCCTGCTCCTGCAGAGCAGGCGGTCATTTCCCCATCTCTACAAAAGATCGTACAAGAGTTGCACTACTGCCCTGCTATTATTTCAGATCGGCGCTGCCATATTGTCGGCTGGAACGCCGCTGCTGCTCATGTTTTTATGGATTTTGCCGAGCTACCACATGAGCAGCGCAATATGATTGAACTGCTATTTACCAAAAAGGAGTTTAAAAGTCTGGCCGTGAATTGGGAGCATTTTGTAAAGGGGTTTCTTGCTATTTTCCGCGCTTATTACGGGCAATACGTGACAGACCCCTGGTATGCACAATTCATACAAAATATGAGCCAGGCCTATGGAGAGTTTAACGAGCTTTGGAATCAGAGTGAAGTAAGTTCTGCACCGGAAGTGCTCATTGAATTTCGTCATGCCAAGGCTGGCAAAATGTTATTTGACCTGACCTCCCTTCAGGTTCAAGGCAGTGTCGATCTCCGTTGCAGCATTTACACCCCCAATGCGCAAACTTCTACGGAAAGTAAACTCCAAAAATTAATGGAAGGCAGCTAAAGGATTTCATCCCTCCTGTTATGAAGATATCTTTTTCCGTCCATACTACATCTACGATCTGTGCAAAATAGATGCCATATATGTGACAGAACCAAGAGCTTCAACTGTGCTACTAACAGGAGGGAGGGAATCATCATGAAAGCCAAATCGACAAGTTCCCCGCACATACAAAATCAAGCGCCACTACCTGTTCCGGTGCAATTTGATCGCAGTTGGCAGGATGAACTGGACCAACGCCTACACAAGGGAGGCCCTTGGGGAGATTGGAATCTGTATCAGCTGGCAATTGAGGCGGAAAAAGCCAAACTGGTACCGAGCTTCGATGAGCTTCAATGTCTACAACATTTGCAAGACCTCACTCCACTACCCCATCAGCTGGATACCGCTCGGAAGGTACTGTTTCAAATGTCCGGACGTGCCATTCTTGCCGATGAAGTCGGCTTAGGCAAAACGATCGAAGCCGGAATGATCCTTAAGGAATATCTGGTTCGCGGGCTGGCTTCCAAAGTGCTTATTCTTGTACCCGCTTCCCTGGTCCTGCAATGGGTGCGTGAGCTGAACAGCAAATTTGGTATTCCCGCTATCGCCCAGAAAAAAGCGTATTCTTGGTCTTCCGAGGTCGTCGTGGCCTCTATGGATACCGCCAAGCGGGAGCCACATAGTAACATCCTGCTAGACACCGATTATGATCTGCTCATTATCGACGAGGCTCATAAGCTGAAAAATAAAAAAACATCCAACTACCAGTTCATTATGAAGCTGCGTAAAAAATATTGTTTGCTCCTGACAGCAACACCTGTACAAAATGATCTGTCTGAGCTGTTTAACCTGATTACACTGCTCAAGCCCGGTCAATTGGGAAGACATGGCGATTTTTCAGCCAACTTTGTTGTAGACAAACGTCTGCCCAAAAATGAAGATCAGCTCAAGGATGAGCTGTCTAAAGTCATGATCCGCAATCGTCGCGGAGAAGGCCCGGTTCAATTCACCAAACGAAATGTTTCCAACATTCACTTGGAACTTTCGCCGGAAGAGCAAGCTCTGTACGATGGGGTGACCTCTTTCGTTAAAGAGCAATATCAGGCGAATGGCGGAAATTTAAGTAGCATGCTGTCTCTCGTTACCCTTCAACGGGAAGTGTGCAGCAGCCGGGACGCTGTGTTCGTCACGCTGGTCAATTTGTCCAAAAAGATGGCCCCAGACTCTCCCCTTCGCGATCGTGTCTGGGATTTGGTCGCACACATTAAAGCGATCAAGGCCAATTCCAAAGCAGAAAAGGCGCTCGAACTCATCCGTCAGATGAATGAAAAAGTGATCATTTTTACAGAATACCGGGCTACACAGGAGTATTTGCTGAACTATTTCCGTGACCGCGGGCTGTCTGCTGTTCCTTACCGAGGCGGTATGAACCGGGGGCGCAAGGATTGGATGATGGATCTGTTCCGTGGACGCATTCAGGTCATGATTGCCACCGAAGCGGGTGGTGAAGGCATTAACCTGCAATTTTGCCACCATATGATTAACTTCGATTTGCCGTGGAACCCCATGCGCGTGGAGCAGCGGATCGGACGGGTGCATCGACTTGGACAGACGCATGATGTTAATATTTTTAACTTGTCCACAACCGGAACGATTGAGGAGCACATCCTGCATCTGCTACATGAAAAGATAAATATGTTTGAGATGGTCATTGGCGGATTGGACGTCATTCTGGAGAAGTTTGAGAAAAAAGAATCCATTGAAAAAAGTTTGTATAAAATCATGCTTGAATCCAGTAGCGATGATGAAATTCGCAGAAAAATGCAAAAGCTGGGCCACTCACTGGATTCCATCAAACAGGAAATGGAACAACTGCGCACAGACCAGCCAGCCACTCCAAATATGGCAACCGATATGTCCTCCGGGACAAAGGGACGACTGACGGGAATAACTTCAAACACAGAGGATTTGTTAGGCTTAGCAGGCAATACGGTTCCTCCGGCCAAAGCTCGACGCAGTGTGAAAGGAGGTCGCTAATTTGACCATGAATACACAGCAAGTCCAGCGTTTTGTCCACACCTATCTGGAAGCTACCGGATGCAGTGTCATTGAGAGATCGCCCCACCATGTAACCGTCAAGCTTTCTCCGGAGGCGGATAAAGCCTTAACAAACCGCCCCTATTATTGGGGATACGTAGAGCGTACTGGCGTTCCAGCGCAGACGATGTCCTTCACTTTCATCTTTGATGGGGAAGCCTATCGCACGGAACAGGAACGTTTAGCGGATCATACGCCACCAACTCCAGCAGCCGGCAACGCAGCACAAGATCAGGTCATGGGGCGTTACTTCGGCCATGTACCGACGTCACCACAATTGGGGCCTGGACGTATTTTGCAGGAAGAGCTTCGATATGGAAGCCGTCGGCTGCATCAAATTTTTGAAGCTGCTCGGGATGGAGGAAAATATGTTAATTTGTTCGAGCAGCCTGATGCCCGTCAGTTGTCTGCCCGTTCTCCCGTAGTCTATGAAGCCTGGCTCAGCATCTGCTATAAGATTGAATTTGCCTGCGATTTGAAGCGAGAGGAACTTCAGTGGCTAGGCATTTCACTCAAAAGTGGCACTATTGTATCCGATTTTGGCGCCATGCTCGAAACCCGACAGCTCAGCCCACTGCTGGCGGGCAATATGCATGTACAGCCTGCCAAGTTATCTGTCCCTGAAGCTTCCACTTCGCTTGAAAGCTATCTTACCGAACAGCTCCGTCAGCAAGATTATGATTGGGCTGAGCAGGCGAAGGAACGATTGCGTGAGGAATTGGAGGTCATTGACCACTACTACGATGATCTAATCAAGGAGCAGAAAGAGGAAGAGGATAAAAAAGAAGCCATATTGGAGCAATATCAAGCCCGCCGTAAAGAAATGGTATGGCAATATGAGCCAAAGGTACTCGTATCCGCCATTAACTGCGGGATATTTCATCTGCGGTAACTGATATCTCTCGCTCCTTCGCAGGGGAGTTGCAGAGGTATCGTCAGCTTGTAACATCTTGCTTCAGTCTACATCAGTTTCTGCTGCTGTAACCACAAGCTTGGTTAAACCTGTCTCCTATTTATCGACAGCAAAAAGCGATCCTGGATACGACATTTGCGCCGACAAGGTGCAGCAGTCTTTTCACCGGACAAGCTGTATGCTAGATAAAAAAGAATGCCTCCGTCGGGCAAGCAAGCCGACAGAAAGGTGGATTTCATTGAAGAAAAATCATTCCGGGCACTATAGCGTAGGTATGATCGCAGCTGTTCTGATCGGCCTGTCCGCAGTCTGTCCGTTTGCTTCCATTCATGCGGCTCCCTCAGTCGCTCAAGGCAACAATTTAAGCTCGGTGCTCCTCCACGAAGAAAGCTCGTGGGTTCCTCCATTGGAATCCACGAGTCCAAGTCAAAAACAAGAGCAAACCGAAACAAGTCCTGCTAATCCTTCTCCTTCCCCGGGTGACGTTTCAGCAAGTTTTCCTACTCAGGAGCAAGGCGTGCCTGCGGACGTGAAACGGACAGCGGACGACACGGTGCATTCCCTATCGTCGCAGCCCCCTTTTGCCTCGTGGAAAGATGCCGAGCTTAGCTACCATCCGCTCGGACCTGGAACCCATAGCTGGCTTGTTCAAGTGAACCGCGCAGGAGAATACATCGGCTACCTGATTATCGGATCAGACTCAAACGGCGCTTATCAACTCAACGAATACGGGAACGGTCCAGGTGGGCCTTATAGTATGGATGTACTTCGCCAATCCCTTGAATCTTTCACAGAAACCGAACTTTCTTCTATCGACAAGCTGCAAATCACACCTATGTATGAGGAACCGCTATTAGCCTACTGGCTGGTGCGTTCCTCTACAGGCAGCGAAATATGTATTGATGCTGTTACTGGCGATCCGTTACCTACGGAAGTAGCAGATGGGAGCTGGAAACATAAGTTCCACAACAACGCAATCTCTTCACCTGATACCTTTTTGAAAATACAGGCACAAGCGGTTACTGTCTCGTCTGATCCTTTTGATCCCTATGACGATCTTGGTTGGCTTCAACCTAAGCAAAAACTTTCCATCCATAACACAGATCAATTTACTGACACACTGAGGATTTCACCGCGTATTATATTTTCTGCCACAAGTATCAATTTTGCCTTTGGGGGACCCTTATCCATTAGCGGGTATCAATCCTGGATATCCCCAGATCATCCGTCACATCCCATTTTATATGCGTTAACCTACCACAATGGACTCTCCCGATTCGTGCCATTAAGACAGTTGTTGTCTGCTGGTGAATTTTATCGTTTGGACTCTTAGTTATCAAGAAACACGAAAATGATTCGAAATTATCCCTACAACACAAAAAGAGACCTCAAATGGCATACCCTATGCCTCTTGTGGTCTCTTTGGCGAGTTTAATGTCGCTCCCTTCGCCCTCTGCGTGTGGATTTCATCCACATTTTCAGTGCGAGAGGCATCATGCCAAACCATTTGTTCACCCACGGCTCTCTGGCTTGTTTTTGGCTGCGCCGAACATCACGCGGCGTTTCCATATAGCGAACAATCCGCTGCGTAATATACGTCACCAGTTCGTCACTCTTCGCCATCCTCCATGACCTCCTCCATTCTGCCCCTATCATTTCCATTCACGTTGCTTGGAAATACCGGATTTACACGTTAGGTGCAGATAAAACTAGTTTGCTCATTTTCTAAAAGGTCTAACCCCTGTGGGAATAACTATGCATGGTTTCCCTTAAATGGAACATACTATGTTCCACATAACAGTTACCCCAAGGCTAATTGTTATGTTTGAAGGCAGCTAGGCTGCTTTAGGTTTGATTTTATGTTGCTGATGTTTTTTTATATTGTTTATGCCTCGGCATCAATTCGTCCATTGGAGGAATAGAACGTGCGGAATAAAAAGTTAAACAAGATATGGCTGACAGGGCTGGGGTTGAGTCTATACATCCTTTGCAGTGCTGTATTTGCCCCATTTGCCTATGCAACTGCTCAGCCCAACGAGAAAAGCACAGAACCGAACAAATATACAGATGGTCCATTCAACGCACATTCGTCCTATCACGCTTTTGCCAAGCCCGTTGTCCTGATTGATGTAGGCCATGGCGGTGTGGATGGTGGAACAAGTCACAAAGAACTTTTGGAAAAAGATATCAATCTCGCCATTGGCCAAAAGCTGTATTTGATCTTACGCTCCCAAGGTTACCCTGCTGTCCTGAATCGGGACAAGGACTACGCACTGAGTGACGATAACCGTTGGTTGCCGTCCAAATCCCGGCACCTTAAAGACCTCGCCCAACGTAAAAGCCTGACAGAACAACTCCCCACCGCTTTGGTTGTAAGCCTGCATGTCAATTGGACCAAACGTGCCGAAAAACGGGGACCCATTGTGCTGTATCAGGATGAAGGCAGCAGTTATCTGTTGGCTGAGCGGATTCAGCATTCATTAAACCGCTTATTTTGCATGAATAGAAAAACAATGTACGGAAAACCCTTTTATCTTCTGAATAAAATCCAGTATCCTGCTGTAATTGTGGAAACCGGATTTATCAGTAACGAACAGGACAGAGCCTTGCTTTCCGGGGATCGCGGTCAAAAAAGCATTGCTGAAGCTATTGCCGAAGGCATTATTGCGCATCTGACGGCATGGTAGTGTTGGTGGCTGGGTCTCCCGTCCATCCCCATACAGCACGCGCCAAATCGCTAATGCCCACAAATTTGGCGTGATCCTTTAGCTTGGGAACCGACGAATGAAGAGCCGAGGATGTGTACATGCCAGACACGCCGACGTGCCCAATCGTCACGCAAGTGTCGTGCTCATCCAGCCATTCAACCACTTTTGTAAGTTGTCGATTCACATGGGCTAGTGTATGGACATCATCCAGAAAAACATCATTGCGCACCGGTGGCATTCCTTTTTTAGCGGCAAGTTCAGGCACCACTGACCAATAATTAGTACGGCTATCGACAAAAAATAGTCCATGCTCCTTACAAACATCAAGAACAATGGACATAATGCGCTTATCTGAAGTGACCTTGGAACCCATGTGGTTGTTTATCCCTATCGCATAAGGAACATCCTTAATGGCTGCTGTCACCTTGGCGCGCACTTCCTCATCCGTCATATTAGCCTTAATCGCTCCGGGCCCAAGCCATTCGCGCTTTCCCTGCTTTGGCTCCATTGGAAGATGGACGATGACATCATGACCGCGCTTATGCGCTTCTATAGCGTCCTGCTTGGTTGTAGGCAGGAAAGGCATAACAGCAACGGTGATTTTAACGGGTAAATTTAAAATCTGCTCAGTCCCTTTCATGTTGTTTCCCAGATCATCAATAATGACGGCAACCATCTTGTGCCGATGGTCCTGTTTGTCTATTGCTTCTGCAAAACCAGTTCTACAGCCCATGAATATTATACAGACTGAAATACAGAGCACTACAGTTCTTCGTATTTTGGAGCTTGAATAGTTTACAGGTGCATAAGACGGCTCTTTCCGGCCACGAGATCCCTTTAAAGCCTTTTTTATTATGTTTCTCATGTGCAGCTTCCGTCGTGTACTCATTGCAGGTCAGCCTCCTTCTCTGTCCCTTCATTGTGTGAGTAACCTCGTTTAAATATGTATAAGGCAGACCCATGGAATAATCCCTGATCTGCCTTGCAGTGCGTAGAAACGTATATTAAAGCCGCTTACCAGTTCTTGTCGATAAATTCATCACGGCCTGATTGGGCGCGATCTTCCTTATAGTGCTTCACGTTCTTCTTGTGGTAATCCTGATGATAATCCTCTGCCGGATAAAAAATCGAAGCCGGAAGGATCTCCGTTACAATTGGCTTATCAAAGCGTCCACTTTGTGCCAACTGCTCCTTGGACTGTTGCGCAAGCTCCCGTTGCTGCTCTGTATGATAAAAAATAGCGGGTTTATACTGTGTGCCTCGGTCCTGAAATTGACCTTCCCCGTCCGTAGGGTCTGTTTGCGGCCAATACAATTCGAGCAGCTTTTCATAAGGAAACAGCTCAGGCTCAAAAGTAATCTGCACCACCTCGTAGTGACCTGTAGTTCCTGTTTTAACCTGTTCGTAGGTCGGATCGGGAATCGCCCCTCCAGTATAGCCTGAGACAATGCCATGAATGCCCGGCTGCTCCTCGAACGGAGTCACCATACACCAGAAGCATCCACCTGCAAAAGTTGCTTTCTCCATCTTTCATCCAACCTTTCAATAGCTTCATCATAAAATGCGTTATTTTCTATCATATCTTAAAACGAAGCCTTATAAAAGAAATTTTCTCCCTTTACAAACCTCAACCGATATCCGTATTACATAGTCGTCCGGATTTTTTTCTGCAAAATAGTTGAGCAACTCTACTGAGTACGCACTCCCGCATACAGCCATCCCTTTACTCCCTATGTACTCTTTTATATTAGAGTACGCTTCAGACATTGTTTCATATGATCCTCTGTGATTTATGACGGCGTAGAGGCCTTTGGGTTTGGCAACTATTCTCTCTCCCAGAATCGGAGCCTTTAGCTTATTGGCAAAATAGTCCGGAAAATAATCCCTCGACTCAAGCCGATCCTTGCATAAAGAAAGCTTGGATGAAGCGCTCCTAGTCGCAGAGGGTTTGTCTGCACAGGCTGCAGAGGCATTAAAAAATGCAGGTCCCAAAAGCTATTCTATTCAATAGATTCAATTAAGAAAATTTCTCCGGTCATTGGTAAGCATTAATTATCCTGCTCTCACAGCTTCTGGAGGGATATTTTTCAAATAAAAACCCACAAAAATTCATTCTTTGGTTTGAAAGTTTCTTTCATAACAGTTAATATCTATGTTCCTCCGAATTATAACTCAGAGATTTTCGACACAGGTCTTGAGCAACAACATAAATCTCTTAAACATATAAAAAAGGTTCGTAAATTGCTACAAAAGCAATTCACGAACCTGTGTATTATAAGATGATGCGGTCGAGAGGACTCGAACCTCCACGGGGGGTTAGCCCACACGGACCTGAACCGTGCGCGTCTGCCAATTCCGCCACGACCGCATATATGTTGTCGTATGTCCTCGAAAGATCAATCTTTCTTAGCGACAAGATAGATCATACCATGCTCATATCAAGATGTCAAACCTTTTATGTTTCTTAATTCCCCCTTGATAAAAAAGGAATAATACGTTAAAATAGGAACATGAGTTCTTGGGAACAAAAGTTCCTTTTCTTCAATCAGTTATGGATAATCATCACATTTTCCTAAGGCGGTGAATGGTAATGATCTCTTCAGATACTACTCAGCATGAATGGTCTCTTGTGAAAAGTTATCTGCTCCTTACCTTTATTCAAAAAGTATTTGAGCGGGACAGCCTAATTCTTGAAGAAAGCGGTATGCTGAAAACCCCTGATCTTTATGTCGAAATGGTTAACGCAGGTGTAGATCGTACCGGAATCCTGCTATCTGAAATAAAACATGAATTTAATAAATATCACATTCGTGTTCTGGACATACAACAAAACCACTCCGGCGTTCACGCCATCTATATAAGTAAAGGAAATAAAGAGCAATTCAGTATGGCTATGCCCGCATTCCGTAAAGAAATGTATGAACGAATGCGCGCTTATCTGGGGCTCTCTACCTCTATGCCCCATACGGCCACTCTTCCTTTACCAGAGAAGCATCGCCCCGAATTACAAAACAGCTCAACTTTCAAACCCCTACGCATCGTTGAACGAAGTTTGGTTACATCCTCTTCGGCCTATAAGCGTAAGTCGCCTCGCCCTGCTGCTTTTGCCGCAAGCAGAAGAGCATAATCCCCGCCCAACACGCAATTGAAAGAAGCTTCCACAGACACCAACTGTGCTCGGAAGCTTCTTTCTAATAACCTTCATATATCCAAATCGATCTATATCCGCTATAACGGAGTATGAGGATATCTATTAATAATTCGCTTTATTGCAGCGCCTTCTGTACACGAGTAACCCCTTGGCTTAGAGCATGTCCTCCACCTACCGCTGCGGCTACAGCAATGGTCTCCATAATTTCCTGATCACTGGCTCCTTTGGACCGCGCCTCGTTCACGTGATAAAACGTGCATACCTCATTGTTGGCAAATAAGCCAATACCTAGCGCAATCAGTTGCTTGGTTTTCTCATCTAAGCTCCCGGCTTGAAAGCACTCTCCGGTGAAGCGATGATATGCATGAACTACCTCGGGCAACTTATCTTCCAAATGGCTGATTTGATCCTTGTATGCATGTACTTTTTCAACCGTCATTGACACAGCACGTCCTCTCTGTTGAGTTTTCCTTCATTACTGTGTCCGGTTTAGAGTTTCTGTATGCCTGATGAAGCACCCAGTTATTTTTATCCAACCCCATCTGAAACCCATTCCTCTAATCCAGTTCTATCGGATTGTGACGCGGCTCACTGAATGGCTGGTATGTATAGCTGCGATCCAGTTTGACCACCCGTCGATTCTGGCGGCGAATAAGCACTTGCTCATCATCCCATGCCAGCACAATGCCAACAACATCGTTGGACTCCAATCCATCGCGCACGACACGCACCTTTTCTCCGGAGAGTCGATAAGCATCCAATTCTTCGTCCATAATCATCCTTGTCCCCCCTTATTCAGTTTTTTAACACGAAGACCATGATTTTATATACATGAAAAAAGTTTAAAAAGAGACCTAAACGAATCATTTAGGTCTCTTCCCTCTTACTACTTATATGGATTGCCAACAGAGCGACAAATTATCCCGACTGATTTACACTGTGGTCATGTTCTTTTGTATCATTCTTCTCGTACCAGAAGTCCAGCACTTGTGCAGACAACACTCGCTGATCTACATACTCCACTTGGTGAGCAGTAAATTCTTCTTTCCAAGAGAAGGACAATTCTTCGCAGAGGTTAACCAACGTCAACAACTCAGACCAGGCCACATAGCGTTTATACCAAAAAAACTGAGGATGTTCAATCATATAGGGATACAAATCGTCGAATTCCGTATGCTTACAATCCAAGGCACGCTCAAAATGCACTTTAGCCGCTGCCAGTTTTTCCAGAAAAAACTGTTCGGTCAATTGTTCTTTCCCCATGTTGCTGCCTCCTCTCCCAAAACCTTATCTATATTATAAGCGAAATTGAAGCTCATGCAAAGGTTATTATTAGAAATAAGGGTCAGGAGTTTTGAATTGTTACTATTCGGCAAACTCAATCTTGCCGTCAGCCAACGACGAAATTTTGACCAATGACTCTACACGAATGCCCTGCTCGCGGATGGTTCTCGCCCCAGCCTGAAAGCTTTTTTCCACCGCGACACCGAATCCAACCAACTCCGCTCCGGAGCGTTGAATGATTTTAACCATGCCTCGGGCCGCATCACCATTAGCGATAATATCATCAATGAACAGAACACGATCATGTTCGTGAATAAATTGACGGGACAGCATAATATCCGTGACAATACCTTTCGTGAACGAAGGTACGCGTTCACACAGTGCGTCCGGATCAGCTAATAAAGTCTTTTTACGACGAGCAAATACCAACGGTACACCCAACTCCAACGCTGTCGCAAACCCGATGGAAATGCCTGAGGATTCCACGGTCACTACTCTGGTGATTTTCTCTTCCCGGAAACGGGCTGCGAACTCTCGTCCCATTTCCATTGTCAGCTCTGGATCAACCTGGTGATTAAGCAACCCATCCAGCTTCAGCACCTGATCTGACGCAATCACGCCTTCATTTAAAATTCGTTTCTTTAATACTTCCATTCCATGACCTCCCACGGCATTCCTATGCGGTAAAAGTACCATACTTCACCCGCCGCTTTCAAGCTATAGCCTGCTTTCCATACGGTCATGTGACATTTTTTTTACGCTTACTCCAGAACCATGCGGTGATTCCCCCCAAAACGATTAAAAGAATAACGACCAGACCTACACGATGCGTCACCTTCTCCATCAGCTTCGCCACCTGTTCCCAGTGCATGCCCACCGCATGTCCAATCCCCAAAAATGTACCGCACCACAGCAACGCTCCTGCTGAGGCATAACCGATATAGCGAAAAACGCCTAGACGGGTTGTACCTGCCAGATATGAGGATACATGTCTCAAGCCGGGGACAAAATATCCGAACAGAATTCCCCAGGTACCATAGCGTCCGAACCAATTTTCGGAAGAGGCAATCCTAGAAGGCGTAAGCCTCACCCATTTACCATATCGGTGCAATAGGGGTTTGCCCAGCAGACGACCAAGTGTGTAGCTAAGCATCATGCCCGTCATACTACCGAAAAATGTGACAGCCAGTGCAGCAATAAAGTTGTAGTGTCCTTGAGACACGAGCCCGCCGAAGGCGATCATTAGCACTTCGTCGGGTATCGGCATACCAGCTACTCCAAGGGCAAGCAAGCCGAACATTGCCAAATATCCGTATTCCAATATCCATGCAAGGATTTGACCCATAAATTACGCTCCCGTCAAGCTATTCATTAAATTCACTATAATTATTTTCAGCCTCATCCAGTCATGTCCTATTTCAGTTGAACATAGTTTGTATTATATGCTCGCTGCAGCGTTATTCAAGCAGGCAAGGAGGGACTGGGGATGAAACGTAATATTCATGTTTTTCAGATTGCTTTTACATACATTGGTACAATCGTCGGTGCCGGATTTGCTACCGGACAAGAAATACTGCAATTTTTCACACAGTACGGACGTTGGGCTACACTCACTATTATGCTATCCACAATCGTATTTGTATGGTTGGGTACGAAAATGATGCTGATCGCTCATGATATTTCAGCCAAATCCTACGAGGACCTGAACAAACATCTTTTTGGCGCCAGTGCCGGGAAATGGATCAGCTGGTTCACGCTCATCGTGCTGATTGGTGTAAACAGCGTCATGCTGGCAGGAGCCGGCTCTGTTTTTGTAGAGCACCTTCACCTGCACTACCAAACCGGACTACTCATTACGCTGATCGGAACTTATTTGCTGCTAAGTAAAGGCATTAAAGCAATCCTGCACATGAACACCGTGGTTGTCCCTCTGATGATTATCATGTCTCTTCTGCTCGTTCACAGCACGCTCTCCATGCCCAATCCACAGAGTTTTATTACGAATACGACAGATCACAGTACATTACGAACCTGGCTCTCTCCATTGCTGTACACGTCCTTCAACCTGACTATGGCTCAAGCCGTGCTTGTACCACTTGGGAGCCAAACCTTCTCCCGAAGAACTATCCGCTGGGGCGGAGTTTTGGGGGGAATTGGCGTCGGATTTATGCTGATGGCTGCGCACTTTGCCATGTCAGCACATATGCCGGGCATTCAGCAATTTGAAATCCCTATGGGAAGCATTGCTTACCGTCTGGGTGCCCTTGTCGAAATCATATACATTCTACTCATTTTCATGGAAATCTTCAGTACCTTTGTGGCCGACATTTATGGAGTCAGTTTGCAAATTCGTCAGCATGTCCAAATTTCGCCCAAGCTCATCACATTATTCATTATGCTCACCTGTTTTTTAATCAGTCAGTTCGGCTTTAGCTCACTGTTATCTGTTCTTTATCCTATTTTCGGAATGCTCAGTCTGATGTGGATTAGTAAACTGATCATAGCAGGACGCGGGAGACCTTTCCGTTCCTCACGTCCTCGCTCCAGCTTTCGGCATTCTGATTCCAAACCAGGTGATACTCGTCATGGTTAATGTGGAAACTTCAAATACATTTTCTTCAGCTCGTTAACCGCCCGACTTAAAGAATAGCTCGATTTAGCCTTGTCGCAGGCAGATCTAGCCAGCTCATAACGATAGGCAGGGTCAGCAATGACCTTTTCTAATGCGTCTGCCAGTGCCTTCGGATTGTCGGGTGGCACAAGCAGGCCATTTACCCCATCCTCAATCTGCTCCGGTATTCCTCCCACTTCTGTACCTACCAATGCCAGACAGCTCAACGCCGCTTCCGCAAATACTGAACCAAAGGCCTCCGCTCGCGAAGGCAAAACAAACACATCAAAGAAAGGCATAAACTCTTCCGGATGGAGGGTATATCCATAAAAAATCGTCTCATGGTATATATCGAGCTGTCGCGCCATCTCTTCCAGCTCAGGGCGAATCGGACCATCTCCAATAATATGAAGCACAAATTCCTGATTTCTTTTTTTCAGTTCAGCACAGGCCCGCAATAAAATATCCAGTCCTTTCGCCGGAACAAGACGGCAAACGGTTATGATCTGTGTCACTTCATTCTCGTGCGGAATGGGCTTGAAGCGTTTCTCATCATATCCATTCGGAATGACCGCAATGTCTTGCGGATTCTGCACATAAGGTGTTAAGTAATGCTGAAAAGAATGAGATACCGCTATCAGGCGATCCGCCTTCTGCTCCATTTCTCGATACAGTGACACCAAGAATTGGTGTTCAGGTCCGTTCTCCTCTATTTTTCCGTTTAAAATTAACTCCTTCTCATAGGAAGAGTGAATCGTCTGTACAAGCGGGATATCAGGAAAAACGGTTTTCATGGCGATTCCGGCAATGGGATGATGAGCATGAATGAGATCAAAGGGCTTCTGAATACGAAGCCGGGTCCACCACAAATAGTCACGGTACGTCTGAATATATTTTTGAACGATTGGATATTGCTCATATCTCGTCCAGTCGAAGGTATCAAAAGTTACTTCGTCCCTACCCTTGTTACGAATCCGTTTAGGGATTGAAAATAGCTCCATTTCCCAACGAGGGGACGTAAATCGTTCTTGCAGATATGGAATCATGGATGAAACGCCTCCCGGTTGCTCGGGTGGGAAAAAGAGAGCCTGTAGCAATTTCATGACGTGCTTCCCCTTTCAAGCATTAAACTGCCCGGAACACAGGTCGTATGTATAGGTTTCCGGATTTTCTGAAAGATGATATATTGAGAATAAATGTTAGCCACAAAAGAAAATTATAACATTTTAAATGGAATAAATCCTGTCTATTGTATCGGAACGATATCGTCCGTTCAATAAATTGACTATTATTACAAATGGAGTCGGTAATGTTGACGTTGTTGTCCTTATCGGGAACCTTGGGTTCCCCATCTCTGGCCGGAGCCGTAAGTGCAGCCTGCGGTTTGTATATTATACTCATGATGGCGTTGATGTGCGTGATCATATATAGCAGACAACGAAAAAAAGCCTATATCCTTTTTTCGGTTGCCGCTATTTTTATTATGACATATGAAGCCATGAATCTCTATTCGGCAGGCGGAGGCAAGATGCAACTGCAAGGAATCGTGTGGAAAAACGCGCTGGAGGCGTCTGCCTTCGTGCTCATCAACGCCGCCGTATTTCAACTCTACCGGAAGTTAAAACGTGTGGAGACATGGGCCTTGCTGTTGTTGGGCGCGTTATTGATATTGCCGGTTATTGCCTGGACTGCAGGTTTGTTGCCCACTTGGATCAGCGCAGCGAAGCTGGTTGGGTTCACTCTATTTTATCGAGTATTGGTGCTTATATCGAGCCTTGTGTTCATCACCCCACGAATCGGGCAGCCAAAGAAGTTTATAGCGGGCTTATTCATGTATTTGCTCTGGCTCGGCTATCTCTGGCTGCGAAATGACATCCCTGAAGAAGCAGACAGATCAAGCACAGCCCTATGGATGTCATTTTTACCACTGCTGTACTACTCAACGTTGTTCATCATCCTGTTTGAACGGATAGTGGAGCTGCTCCAAAGGATTTACCGTTCTTCCATCACAGATGGTCTGACGGGGCTGTATAACCGTAAATACTTTTCGGGACGACTACGGCGATATATGGACCAGGGAATACGCGTGTCGGTCATTTTTTGCGATATTGACAATTTCAAAAAGCTGAATGATACGCAGGGCCACGCTCGTGCGGATGAAGTACTCAAGCAGGTCGCACAGATTATGGAGGATGAACTAGATGAAATCGGACTAACCGGACGGTACGGTGGCGAGGAACTGGTCGCAATGGTTGTGGATCGACGGGCCAAGATCGAACATGTCGCAGAACGTATCCGCGAACGGGTCGCCGAGGAAAGCATCGTCACGATCAGTGTCGGACACAGTACAGTAAAGAAGGAAATGAACCCGGATGAACTAGTCAAGCAGGCCGATCAAGCGATGTACATATCCAAAACGACAGGTAAAAACAAAGTTACAGCTTATAAGGCAGCGGAAGTGAAAAAAAGTCGGGCAGCACATGCACAATAATTTGTAGTCTGTAATTCGTTGTTGAAGGTTGCCAGTGAATGGTTCTCAGTCTGGTTGTCTGTATCATAAAATGACGCACAAAACTCTCATAAGAGCCTGTGCGTCATTTATATTTATTATCCCCATCAAACTTCTGACGTTGCAGATGCTATATCCCGGCCGATCCACGCCAGTTCTTCGCTAGTCAGCTCTCGATAGCTGCCCAGTGGAAGCTGTTCATCCAGCTTCAATGGCCCCATGGCTGTTCTTTTCAAATAGGTCACCTTTTTACCAACCGCCTCGAACATACGCTTCACTTGATGAAACTTACCCTCATGGATCACAAGCGAAATATAGGAAATGACTTCCCCATCTGCCTGGTGCAGGTGTTCATGCCGAAGAATGGTCAACTGCGCGGGAAGAGTAACATACCCATCATCCAGTTCCACTCCTGCTGTAAATTGATGAATATCCTCCTCCGTGACATGACCCGACACGGTAGCCTCATACGTTTTGGGGACATGCCGCCGTGGAGAAAGTAGTTCGTGCGCCAGCTTGCCGTCGTTGGTCAGCAACAATAGTCCTTCTGTATCTTTATCTAAGCGTCCTACTGGAAAAGGCTCGAAATGTCGTTCCTCCGCACTCAGCAAATCCAGCACTGTCCGCTCCCTCGTATCCTCGGTTGCAGATATGACGCCCGGCGGCTTATGCAGCATAATGTAAATATACTCCCGAAAAACTACATGTTCCCCGTTCACTTCAATCTGATCACGGTATGGATGAACCTGTAAGCCGCTATCCTTGATAGTCCGTCCATTTACCGTAATCATTCCTTGCTTCACCTGTCTCTTGATATCACTACGGGAGCCATATCCCATATGGGTTAAAACTTTGTCCAAACGTTGCGTTTGTCTCCCTTTTCCACTCATACCGATGTCCACCTCCAGCCTGTAGGGTATTCATTTTTGAGCATGCCATCCTGCCATTTGCCCCACCCAGCCGAATAACCATCAATGCACACGAGAGTATAGCCTTTGGGCTGGACTTCGTTTTGAAGAGCCATTCTCTCAACGGGGATGGACAAGGTCTCACCTTTTAAATACCGAATGGCCTCCGTATCTGAACTGGAAAGGTTGATGCTTCTAACCGCCTCAGAAGGGCGCAGAGCCACCGCCAGCGGGTGTGAAGGCACAAAGCGACCATTCTTGTCGGTACCCATAAACCAGCCCGGACGCACCACCTTAAGGCCGTTCAAACGATGTGATGGCAGTGGCGACTGATAAATGCGATCTCCGTAGACCACCGTATAGCCTGTAAATGATACCTTCAGCTGCTCCTGCACAAATTGGTGATAGGACTCCAGCACATCATGTGAGGAGCGTGCAGCGGATTTTACATTCTCTTTGCCAGAACGGGACTTGTTGCCACCCAAGCCACGCGTGGTCTTTCCTTTAGCTGACTTCCCGTTTATTCCTTTTCCACTTCGTTTAGGCTCACCAATCGCATGCCTTCCTTGGCCGCTTGGCGTCAGCGCTTCCTTGACGGACAAATGCTTCATCCGTGGATACTCTGCATCCATGTTCAAAGCCCTGTCATTCTTGTCCGCGAATTGAGCCAAATCCCCGGATTCAGTGTGATCTTCTGTCGCAGCGACACGACCACCCTGGTGTTGCAATACAGCGATAAAATGGCCTTCACCCTCTACGAGATGCGGCCATAGGCGTGCTGTGCCCCGTAGTTCCGGGTGTGCTGACGCGACCTCTTCACTCATCCATTCCGGATGGCCTGGTGCAAAACCTGCTTCCGAAGGAACAGGGACTACGTCAAAATCGGGATGAGCCTCCAGAAATTCCGCGATCATTCCTTCATTTTCCTCCGGAGCAAAGGTGCAGGTAGAATAGACAATCCTCCCCCCGTCGCTCAGCATCGAGGCCGCTACGCGCAAAATATCCCGTTGCATGACCACGCATTTATCCACCGAATGCGTTTCCCATTGTTTCACCATATCCTCATCCTTGCGGAACATGCCTTCTCCCGAGCAAGGTGCGTCAATTAATATCTTGTCAAAAAAATGAGGAAAGGCATCGGCGATTCGATCCGGGCTTTCATTCAGTACCACGGAATTACGCACACCGTACAATTCCACATTTTTAGCCAATGCTTTGGTTCGGTCCGCACTAATATCATTTGTCACCAATACGCCGCTTCCTTGTAGTTTGGCAGCTATTTGGGTCGATTTCCCCCCCGGTGCAGCGCACAAGTCCAATACTGCCTCATCCTGAGCTACATTAAGCAGTTCAACCGGAGACATCGCACTCGGTTCCTGTACATAGTACAGCCCCGCATGGTAGTAAGGATGTAGCCCCGGCTTCGTACCGTGCGGAATGTAAAAACCTGTGGAACACCACGGAATCTGCCGCAGATCAAACGGAGAACGTTCCTTAAAGTCCTCCACCGGAATTTTTAACGTATTGACGCGAATCCCGGCATGGGGCATGTGGTCATAGGCAGCCATAAAAGCTTCAAATTCATCGCCGAGCAGTTGCTCCATGCGCTTTACAAATGCTGTGGGGAGCTGTACACCCATAATCGTAATCATCCTGTCCTGTTAAAATAAATTTTATTGTACCATAATCAACCTGTTATCCCGCAATATCCGTGTGATTTACAAACTTTCACTACAAGCTGTAATGTTGTATAATAATGAGATTCATAGCTACATATTTTGAATTTTGATAGGAGAGATTGCATTGAACGCACAAAAATCCAACAAAAAAAAGCTTATACCTGTCATTGGCTTTTTTGTTGTGCTGGTCATTTTACTTGGAGTGCTGCTCGCTTTAAATTCAGGCACTAAAAACAAGCTGTATGGCGTTTCCACAGCCTCGTTAAATCCTGCTACCCAAGAGCTGCTGAATGATCCGAACTATCAGCAAATCATTAAGCCGGAAGATCTACAGAGCAAAATTGACAAAAAGGAAAACTTTTTCGTCTATCATTTCGCGTCCGACTGTGTACATTGCCGCGCCACCACTCCCAAGCTCATGCCTTTGAGCAAGCAGGAGAACATCACGATGCACGAATTTAACCTGCGTGAGTATGAGGATGGCTGGGACAAGTACAACATTGAGTTTACCCCTACGCTCATCTATTACGAAAAAGGCGTGGAAAAGGAGCGTATGGTAGGCGGGTTGAAGGAAAGTCCTTCGGACAACGGCTACACACTCGACGATTTCAAAGCCTTCTTTGAGAAATATAAAAAGAACGTGACCTCCTAGACAACGTCCACTCGTCTGGAAACGATAAAGCAGCCCGATCCCCATGAAACGGATCGGGCTGCTTGCTTATCATGCGCTTAAAATCAAGGCGCATCCTTCGTTTCCGCCGAGGCAGAGCGTGAGCCGCCAGCGGCCTGTCTTCGCCTAATTGAAGCTTCCAGCGCCTGCTGACGCTGCTCATGCTTTTCCCCACGCTGAGGACCTCTCTGCTGCGGGATATTGACCGGAATAGACGACGATGCCTTCTCCACGGCCCGGCGCAACCCGGGCTCGACGATTTCAATCGTCAAATCCCGATAAACCGGCGGTTGGCGCTGAAGCTCTTCCGTGCCGGCCACAACGGCTTCAGCAAGCTGACGGGCGCAAGCTCGCGCCTCGTTCACCAGCTTCGCCATATTAATGCCCAGCGCCTGCGAAGGAGCATGCTCCAGCCTGAGTACCGCACTCTCCAGCATCATATGTCCACCACGATAGTTACCGTTGCGAAAATGATACAGCCCTACTGCAACTTGCAGCAAACCTTTATATACAGGGTCACGGTCCAGCTTAAGCCACAGCTCTTCCAGTACCTCATGACATTCAAAGTAATCCCGATCCCGATTGAAATATACCAAATAAGTCACGTACAGCGGTTCGTAGGAAAGGTTCACCATTTAATACTCATCCCTGTCTTCTTCCTTGGTTGAGGCTTCCAGCATCTCCTTGACCTCATCGTGAAGCAGCTTGATTCCTTCCATGTCGTGCCGCTCCCACAGTTCATTAAACCTGCGCTGCGCATCAATCGTTTCACTGATCTTATGGTAGAAATACAGGCGGTGCATACCTGTTAGCACTTTGGATACGATATTTGCTTCATCCTCGAACTTTTTCTGTGCTTCCAATATTTCAAGACGCATAGAAGACATCTCATTATCCAATACAAAGGCTGCCTCAGCTGCCTTTTTCAACCGTGTACGCATAGTGTCCGGCAAGCTTTCACGATACTTATAGCTAAGAGAATGCTCTATGGTTGCCCAAAAATTCATAGCCAAAGTACGGATTTGAATTTCTGCCAGCACGATTTTTAATCCCACTGCTGTCTGAACCGGATACTCCACAATCATATGAAAGCTGCGATAGCCGCTGTCTTTGTAATTGGTGATATAGTCCTTTTCATACAGTACGGTCAAATCCTTACGTCTTCGAATATATTCGGCCACCCGCCGAATATCCTCTACAAATTGACACATAATGCGAATGCCTGCAATATCCTCGATTCCCGTCTCCAGCTGATCAGAAGGAACCTGTAGTCTCTTCGCTTTATCGAGGATACTTGATATTTTTTTAACCCGTCCGGTTACGAATTCGATAGGAGCGTATTCCTCGCGCTTTTTCAGCTCCGCACGCATTGTTTTGAACTTGACCTTAAGCTCTTCCACCGCCTGATCGTATGGCAGCAAAAATGTTCCCCAGTCTCTTCCGTCCATCCCCGTACCTCCTGTCTCTTCCGACAACACTTTTTTATCTGTGATCTGCACCAACAGCCTCGGTAATGTGTCTAAAGCCGTCCTTTCGAAGCAGCTCACGCAGGCCGGCATGTATAGCCCGGTTTACTTCCGGTCCTTCGTAGATCAATGCTGTATAAATTTCAATCAGGCTCGCGCCTGCTTTAATTTTGTCATAGGCATCACGGCTGGTGAAAATGCCGCCTGATCCGATAATAGGCAGCTTCCCTTCCGTCTGGCGGTACACCCGTCCGATGACCTCTGTAGAACGGTCACGCAGCGGCTTACCACTCAGCCCTCCTGTTTCACTCGCATTCCGGTGCGTCAGACCAGCCCTGGATATCGTCGTGTTCGTCGCAATAATGCCGTCCACTCCACTCGCAGCAATCGCATCCGTCATATATTCCAATTCCTCGTCCGATACATCCGGCGCAATTTTAACCAGCACAGACTTGGCTTCACCATACTTTGTCGCCTGGACACCCATCTCTGCCCGAACCGCTTCCAATAGCGACTTCAGTTCACTGCCATGCTGGAGTTTTCGTAAATCCGGTGTATTCGGCGAACTAATATTCACTACAAAGAAGTCCGCATACGGATACAGTGCGGAAATACACTTCTCATAGTCCTTATGAGCATCCTCATTGGGCGTGATTTTATTTTTGCCAATATTAACAGCGACCGGAACGGGTCGATGTTTGAGCGCGGCTAGACGTTTGACCATGCTCTCTGCACCCAGATTGTTAAAGCCCATCCGATTGACTAACGCCTCATCGGGAGGCAGTCGGAACAAACGGGGCCGATCATTTCCGGGCTGTCCCACAGGTGTCACCGTGCCTACTTCCATAAATCCAAATCCGATGGAAGAAAAACCGGCAACCGCTTCTGCATTTTTATCCAGTCCCGCTGCCAGTCCAATCGGGTTGGGAAAATGAATGCCAAACAGATCAACCGCAAGATCCTCCGTTTCCTTGACTCCGTACATCCCCCGCAGCATTGCTGCTCCACCGGGAAGTGAGCCCGCATGTTTTAAGCCGTCAATGACTACATGATGGGCCGTCTCTGGACTCATTTTGAAAAAAACAGGTTTCACAATCCTTCGATACAACACGATTCATCCACTCCGTTCTATGCCCTTGCACAATCCTAAAAAAACATCTCTACAAAATAGTTTAGCTTTTTCCATACCAAAAAGAAAGTAATTTGCGAGGTGCAGCATCAGAACAATTCAGTTGTCATGGAGATGTCATTGAAAATGTATAATCAAACCATTTACAATGGACATAGTAAGACAAGACCTTAGCCCGTCAGAAAAGAGGGATTGCTGATATGAAGACCAAGCGCAAGCCGCCCAGTCTGCAAAAGAAAAAGGATGAGGTGAACAAGAAAGCGATTGTATGGACCGCCGTCAGCTTTGTTCTCCTCATCATTGTGATTGTTCTGGTCATTGTTTTAGCACAAGCAGGAATTCGTTAAACATCAAGTAGCAATAGCATCAAAACGTTAATTTAGCCAGTGATAGGTTTTGCGGGGATTTGTCTGGTCGTGCTGCGGCTCACTTGTAAATCGGGAACCAGGCACAAGCACTTGATCAGGCAGTTCCCCGTTACCAATGACCACCTCCGTACCTGAAGGTACGAGAGCAAATAATTCCTCCACATCCTCCTTACCCATGCGGACGCAACCCAGCGACTCATTTTTGCCAATGCTGTCCGGCTCATTCGTGCCATGGATGGCATAATTCGTTGCAGACAGTTGCATTCCACGGCTGCCAAACTCACCGTTGGATTTTCCATTCGGATTTACCACTTTATCGGTAATCACAAATTTCCCTTCCGGTGTTCTTTCTCCGCCCAATCCGATGGGATAATTTCGGATAAGTACATTGCCACTCACCAGTGCGAGCCTGTGCTTGGATTTGTCCACCACAATTCGCAGCGGTTGCCCCAGAAAAGGCCGTCCGTGCAATGACGATGCTAGTAATGGACTACTTTCGGCCGCCGAGCCAGCGTCTTGATCTACTGACTTCCCTGTTCCCTGTCCTGGTGAAGCAAGTAAATTACGCATAGGTGTAAAAGCCTTCTTCATCCCGTCAGTCGTACCGTACAACGTGTTACCAGGAAAGTCTCGGGTCAGTTCATCAAGACTCTGGGGAAGACGTTGATGCTGCGAGCGAAAAGCACGTATAGAGCTATTCAGCACAGCCAGCTCCTCCTGTCCGGCAGCCCATTTCAGACCTGCTTTGCGGAGATTTTCACTGTCCGACGGCTTGCAAGCACACGCAGTGGCGTCGTAAGACTGAACAGCTAATCCGCCGTTTCCTTTGTTCTGCACACTAAGTAATGGCTTCATACCCTCTCTCCAGAGTAGCCACGAACCCCTTTGCTCCATGCCTAGCACCGTGGTCTTGGACGGCAATCGGCTAGTCTTTGCCAACATATCAGTAAGCGCCGTTCCAGTTCCACTCCCTTTTCGAGCTTGAGCCGTAAACACACCGCCAGCCTCACCAATCTGGGCCATCTCCTTTGGATCAGCAGTGGCCACTTTCGCAACTTCGATATTATCAATTGCTGCATGCTCAGTTCCGGATGGAACGGATGTGTTCTCATTTGAAGGCCTCGGTGAATTGGCTGAAGGGACCCAAATAAGCAGAAGTACCATTAACGCAGTTAAAAGGCGACGGGCTCGAGCCGTTCTCCGCTCCTTCTCCTTGGACATCTGAACCAGTTTATCCTGATATTCCATCCATACGTCTGCCGGAATCTGTTTATGCTCGAAGGCTTCGAACACTTCCCCCGCGCGATTGAAGCAATAATTTGCTTTGCCCTCCTGACCGCTGCTCTCATACTCTTTACCGAGTAAATACCAGGCCATTTTATTATCAGGGTGCTTTTTTACATACGATTTAAGATGAGGCGAATGGTTCATCGGATCCTCCTGATCGTGTAATCTTGCATACTTATTATTATGTATATCGGTCAAAACAGACCTGATGGACAGCACATAAAAAAAACAGCACCGTCAGCATACTTTCACCGTTATACGGCGAAGGGAGCTGTCGGTGCTGTGCCTATCCAAGAAGCCTACACTTAACCTTCTTTATTGAACGGCTCGTCTGCAACTTTGATGGAATCTGTAGGGCAACCGTCACAAGCATCCTGCATATCATCAAACAGGTCTTCTGAGATCGCCTTGATGCCTTGGTTTGCATCCCCTTCAAAGATCACTTCAGCCAAACCTTCATCATCATAATCATAAATGTCTGGTGCTGTGGCGCCACAGGCTCCGCAAGCAATGCATGTATCTTTTTCTACCCAAGTGTATTTAGCCATAACTTTTCTCTTCCTCCTATACAGTCAAACAAACCAGCTTTTGCATTCTATTCACATATTAATACAAACCCAATATTATTACAAATTATTTTCCTTTATCCTTCATGCAAAAAACACTTATAACGTACGCTTCTGATGTTTGCAATAAATCACCCAGAAGTTCACTCCGGAGTTGGTAGATTGTCTTTTTGCAGCGAAGTTCCACGCAACTTGGAGTTGCGAAGAAGTACCGAAGGATCATCTCCCAGCATCCCAGCGGTCAAAATTGCATTTTCACCAAACTTGTCACGCAGCGCGTCCATCGTCTTTAATAAGCTTTCTTTCTTAGGTTGGTCCTGGTATTCAAATAGATCCAATTGGACGGCCGCTTCCTCCTTTGGAATGAGCTGCTGTAGCGTAATCCCCAGCAAGCGCACTGGCTTGTCCTCTCCCCAATGGCGACGATACAACGCACAAGCTTCCTTATATATGTCTTCTGCACTTTCCGTAGGAGTACTCCTGACTTGAGAACGCGTAAAGGTCTTCATATCCGGCGTCCGAATCGTCAGTTGTATACCTCCTGCCAGCATACCGTGTCGTCTAAGCCGTCGGGCTACCTGATCACTAATGTTAAGAAGTACACGTTGGGCTTCTTCCAGCTTTACCACATCCATAGGCAATGTAGTCGTGTGACCGATGGACTTGTTGGGCTCCCGTTCAGTGCTGACTGGAGAATGATTAATCCCGTTAGCAGCCAATTTTAACCACGAACCAGTCACACCAAATACACCAACTAGCATGTGTTCATCGGCCTTAGCCAGTTGCCCAATGGTGCGAATGTTCATTTGTAGAAGCTTGTCTGCCGTTTTGCGTCCCACACCAAACAATTGACCACAAGGAAGGTTCCACAAAATGTTGGGTACATCACGCAAACGTAGGACAGATATCCCGCGGGGCTTTTTCAGATCAGAGGCCATTTTGGCCAGCAGCTTGTTGGGCGCCACTCCAATTGAGCAGGGCAAGCCCAGCTCGTCTTCTACTCTGCGCTGGATTTCCTCAGCAATTTCCAAAGGTGTTCCAAACTGCTTGGAGCCTGTAATATCCAAATAACACTCGTCAATTGAAGTTGCTTCCAGCATAGGCGTATACGAATAAGCAATGCTCATAAATGCTTTGGAATAACGACGGTACAAGTGAAAATCAGGCTGTATTACGATGAGCTGCGGACATATCCGGCGAGCCTGCTGAACAACCATCCCTGTTGAAATGCCCAATCGTCGGGCTTCATAAGAGCAGGTTACAATTACACCTTTGCGCATCTCACTACTGCCCGCCACCGCGGTAGGCAGTCCCTTATATTTCTCCGGCTCCTCCGCTGCATGAACGGAACAATAAAATGCATTCATATCCACATGCAGAATAACTCGCCCACCAACCGGATAATAAGCACTGACATCTTTCATGCTCAACCCTTCTTTTTAACTGTAAATTCACCCATCATTACGGAAATATGTTCTTTGAACATATGCTCGGTCTACCCTTGAATGCTATTTCTATTTTACATGAAAATAAAGATTTTGCGGCCAAAAATGATAATTATATATTACATTTGAAGTCATAAGTTGATATAATCGACTAACATACGAACACGACAAACTAACGCTTTCCTGTTTTTAAGCGTTAAACAACTAAATTAATGTGCTTAAAAAAGCAGAGCATCACCAATCTGAGCAATCCGCGAAGGAGGAGTCCCTCATGTCCACCGCTATTTCTATCTTTGACACAACGCTGCGAGACGGCACTCAAGGAGAAGGAATTAGCTTGTCCGCTGATGACAAATTGAAAATCGCCAAAAAACTCGATGATCTCGGTGTTCATTATATTGAAGGCGGGATTCCCGGAAGCAACAGCAAGGATATCGAATTTTTCAAACGGGTACAAGAGCTGGGCCTTCAGGCAAAGATTGTTGCCTTCGGCAGCACGCGCCGCAAAGATAGCATCGCAGCACAGGATGTCAATTTGCAACGGATTCTGGAATCCGGCGCTCAGGCTGCTACTCTTGTCGGTAAATCATGGGATTTTCATGTACACACCGCCTTACAGACGACACTGGAGGAAAATCTGTCTATGATTTACGACTCTATCGCCTTTTTAAAACAAGGGGGCATGGAGGTTATTTTTGATGCCGAACATTTTTTTGACGGATATAAAAACAACCCCGAGTATGCACTCGCCGTTATGAAAAAAGCTGAGGAAGCAGGCGCGGATTGGCTCGTGATGTGCGATACAAACGGCGGTACCCTGCCGCATGAGATACAGGAAATTGTCACTACGCTGCAAAGCCAACTAACGAAGTCACAGTTGGGTATTCATACGCACAATGACTGCGAATTGGCCGTAGCCAACTCACTGAGTGCTGTTCAAGCAGGCGCAAGGCAGGTTCAGGGTACCATCAACGGCTACGGTGAACGGTGTGGTAACGCCAACCTATGCTCCGTCATTCCGAATTTGCAGCTCAAGCTGGGCTACGACTGTCTAGATACTGAAAAGCTAAAACAACTCCACAATACAGCCCGCTTTGTTAGCGAAGTTGCCAACGTCAATATGCCTGTGAACCAGCCTTATGTTGGCAATGCAGCTTTTGCCCATAAGGGGGGCATCCACGTGTCAGCTATTCTGCGCGACTCGCGAACTTATGAGCACATCGCTCCTGAACTAGTAGGGAACAAACAACGGGTCTTGGTCTCTGAACTGGCCGGACAAAGCAACGTTGTATCCAAAGCCCAAGAACTGGGCATCACACTTGACCCGTCCAGTAATGAGGCGCGTGGCGTAATTAGCCGCATCAAGGAACTTGAGCATCAGGGGTACCAGTTTGAAGGCGCGGATGCTTCGCTGGAACTGCTCATTCGTGAAGCCGGCGGTGAAGTGAAGGAAATGTTTTCATTTGAGTCCTTTAAGGTGCTGGTAGAAAAAACAGCGGGCCGCCCGGTCGTATCCGAGGCATTCTTAAAGCTGAATGTCGCAGGGACGAGTGTCTATACCGCAGCTGAAGGAAACGGTCCTGTCAACGCGCTCGATAACGCACTCCGCAAGGCCCTTTCTCAATATTTCCCAGCCTTGAGGGACATGCATTTGGCTGACTACAAGGTACGTGTGCTTGACGAAAAAGATGCCACCGCCGCCAAGGTACGTGTGCTCATTGAATCCAAAAATTACGAGGATGTCTGGAGTAACGTAGGCGTATCCGAAAATGTAATTGAAGCCAGCTGGGAAGCTCTCTTGGACAGCTTCCGTTACGCTTTGTTGGAAGCTCCAACTCCAACAAACGATCAAACAGAGCTTACTCATCATGGATTAGTAAACCACTAATCGGGTGCTTGCATGAGCTTATAAGGTGTCTTTGGCGGCCTACTTGGCCCCTAAAGACACCTTCTTTTTTTGAAGAGTTTCTATTTTACGTTCCATCTCCCGCTCACCGAGCATGCCGATTATGATTTCACGTACCTGTCCATGATGATCAACCATTACATGAGTCGGAAAAGCCGTCCCTCCAAATCGTTCAAACAATGCTCCTTGCTCATCAAGTAAAATGGGAAATTGGAGGTCCAAAGAACGGGAAAACTTCTTTGCATCCTCCAATCGATCATAGCGAGTTACATTGATGCCATACACATCCACATCATGTTTGTATTTACTATACAACTCATTCAGCATAGGCGCTTCTAATCGGCACGGATCGCACCATGAAGCCCAAAAGCTAATGAACAGAGCTTTATTACGCGTGGCCCCTACATCGTAGGACTTGCCGTCTAACCCCTTTAAAATCATAGAAGGAAGCCGTTCACCAGGCTTTATCTTTTTCATTACCTCTACCACATCTGATTCAGCCTCTACGTCCATCTCAGCTTTAAGCTTTTCCCCACCTTTATATTCCTCTTGTAATGGTATATTTTTGATTGGCAGGCTTGTTGCATAAGCTAAGTTTGCAATAACTCCCCATGAAGCTCCTACCACAACCAGCATAACCATCGCTCTGATGAAAAGAAATCTTTTCACAGTCTTATCACCTGTCTTTCATCTAAATGACCTTTACCTTCTCCATAGGATGCCCATCCTGCTCCTACCTCTAACCCTTCTGAATCTGAACAGGTACACATAAAAACAGCAAACCCACGAAAAATCGCGGACTTGCTGTTTTTATGTGGTGTATGAATGCTATGCCTTGTACTGAATCAGGCATGACTTAAATGCGCGTAGACATCTGCCAAATTGGTCACGTTACGCTTCAGCATTTCCTGAACATACGCAACCCACAGCTTAGCCGTCATTTTTGCATCCTCTAACGCATGATGTCGCCCTTCAATCGGAATGGATTGATAGGTCAACAATTCATCCAAACTATAGGTTTGGTGTTGCTGTGGCTCTAGCCATTTGGCAAGCATCATCGTATCCAGAACACGGTGAGTCAACTGAACTTTAGATGTTTTCCATAACGCAGCATTCAAAAAGGCCTTGTCATGAGCACTAGCATGCGCTACAAGTACCCGCCCACCTACAAAGGACATAAAGTCATGGAGTCCATTCATAAGCGGTGGAGCCTCATCCGTCATTTCCCGGGTAATCCCAGTTAGCTCGGTAATGTGCTCAGGAATCACTGTCCGTGGATTGACAAGCGTATAAAACTGCTCTTTTTCCATAATCATGTCCCCAACAACCCGAATCGCCCCGAACGATAAAATCTCATCTCCATGCTGTGCTGAAAATCCGGTCGTCTCCAGATCAAAAACTACCGTCTCCAAACGATCGAGCGGAGTCCGCAGTACTTCAGAGCGCCGTTGCTCCCGGGTTAAGGAGCGAATAAACGCCATCTGCTGAGCCGTAGGAGCCCCCATTACAGATGCGATCGCAGACGGCACTCCTCCTCTGCGGAGAGCACTCCAGAAGCTACCTCCCTGCGCTGGCTCCTTCATGACCTTCTCCCTTCCATAAATCGCAGCTGCCTTTGCAACGCACGATGCAGCCGTCGTACTGTCGAAAGGGCCTCGCGCAGCTCATGCCAGCCTTTACCCTGCTTCAGCGGCTTGACAGCCAGGTAACCATTGCTGACCAGCAATCCATCCTTCTCCTTCACCGGAGTAGCCATTCGAAGCTGAAGCGCGATCCGAAAGGCTCGCTCGCAAGCATCGAGTAAAGGCAACGGTGCCGCTTCAAGTGATGCGAGACGCCTGAGCCTTTTTAGGGTAGAAGTTTCCTCTACACCATGTTGCAACGCCAAAAAACGGACTGCGTTCACCAGCGGAATGTACAACCCGTATTTCACATCAAAATCGCCCGCATGCTCACCGAAGCGCTCGGTAACGATCTGACCTAAAATATTAAGTGTCGCTTTATGCCTCACCGTGTTTCTAAGTACCGCCGAGGGTAAATCGGGATGTTTTCGGAACAACTCATAAAAACTTCGTTTCCATTTTACAGACAATTGCTCATCTCCAGCGATATGCCTCATATCAGACGAGATAATCAGATAACGGATTGGCTCCCAGGCAAAATCATCCGACCATTTCGTTAGCTGTTCTTGCCATCCAGACAATGTTTGGCGCCACAACGGCTCCGAGCACATCACTTTCCCCTCACATTTGGGATATCCCAAATGCTCTAACATCGCAGACACTCTGTGACCAAACTCTCTAAAATACAATTCTTTATCAGCAGATACAATGTCACTGATGATCATGCCGTTATCCTGGTCACTCCACAGCGTCGATTCCGAGCGCCCCATGCTTCCAAAGGCTATAAATGCGTAAGGGACGGGAGGAGGGCCGAAGCCATCCTCAACCATCCCTTTTTCGCACATTTGTACAGCTCTGGCCGCGATGCGGTCATGCATTTCATTCGCCGTTCGTAACCAGTCTGATAACGGAGCGGAGGCTTGGGAAGCCAGCAGCCATTTTTGAGAATCGACCCTGGCCTGCCTTAGCGATTCAAGTGTATCTGCATGATCAATCGCTTCGGCGGAACTCACCCAAGGGGCCATATTTTGCAGTTCCATACTTCCATCTCCTCCGCTCATCCATACTGGTTCTCTATATTTTACATATTAGTTTACAATTCCAGAACGTTTTTCAGCCTCGGCAACCAACTTCATTTGCTCAGGATAGCCGTACGTACCGTGTTCACTGATATCCAGTCCCATCGTTTCTTCCTCTTCCGTAACGCGAATACCCATAATTGCTTTCATCGCACCCAGAATAATGAAGGAAATGACGAACACGAAAGCCAAGGTGCCAATCAGTCCAAGTAGCTGTACTCCTAATTGCGTAAATCCGCCACCATAGAACAGCCCCGCTTGGCCTACACCTGTTATTTTTACAAGCTCAGGAGTAGCGAAAAACCCTGTGGACACCGCGCCCCACATCCCTGCAACACCATGTACGGAGAAAGCATATACCGGGTCATCTACTCTTGCACGCTCAAACCATTGCGCTGTGAAGAAGGTGACGATCCCTGCAACTGCACCAATGACCAGTGCCGCCCAAGGTGCTACAAAGGCACAAGAACCAGTAATGGCAACCAAAGCTGCCAGCACACCGTTTAGCATAGCCGGAATATCTGCTTTTCCGTATACCATCCAGGATACGAGCAAAGCGAAAACCCCACCTGCCGCAGCAGCAATATTTGTAGTCAAGGCCACATATCCAAAGAATCCGTCGTTCATAGCCGATACAGCACTACCTGGGTTAAATCCAAACCAGCCAAACCAGAGAATAATAACACCCAGGATAGAGTACACCTGATTATGACCAGGAATAATGTTCGGCTTGCCATCTTTATTGAACTTGCCCAGACGCGGTTTGAGCAGCAGTGTAGCGACGAGTGCCGCCGTAGCGCCTGTTAAATGGACTACCGTCGAACCGGCATAATCCTGCATCCCCAACTTGCCAAGCCAACCGCCACCCCATACCCAGTGAGCTACAACCGGATAAATCACGATAGAGAACAAAATACCAAAAATAATGTATACACTTAATTTTGCACGCTCTGCCATCCCCCCGCATGCGATAGAAAGTGATACCGCAGCAAAAGCAAAGTGGAACAAAAACATAATTGTAATCGGAACATCCAGACCTGAAAGAGCATCAAACGATACAGCAGCATCTGTACCACTCATGAAGAAACCCGTCAGCCCCATAAATCCGTTACCGCCATCATTACCAAAGCCTAATCCAAATCCAAGTGCCCAGAAGGACAAAGCCGCAACACCCGTCGTGAGAATGGTTTTACCCGCGACATGACCCGCATTCTTCATACGTGTCGAGCCTGCCTCCAGCAATGCAAATCCCGCTTGCATGAAAAACACAAGTATAAATGCCAAGAACGTAAATGCCGTGTTTAAGCCAGCTTGAAGTTGAATATTTGTCGGCCCGTCAGCAGCAAACGCACCTACCGGAAAAGCTAGTACTGTCAGCATGGCCAATAATACAACTAACCACTTTTTTCTCATGAAGCCCACTCCCTCAAATGTTATGTTTCTTTACATTTCGTGAAATTCTTATTGTCATTATAAGCAGAACACATGAAAGTTGACAAGATTTTTTTTATTATGTTAAAAAAATCAGAACCCGAACCTTCCATGTCATATTTACTAACCATAAAAGTAGCTTGTTTCTGTCCAGAAAAAAGCATAACGTTTGACTGTATGGTTGAGAATCATGTAAAATATTCTTTATAAACACTCGGTTTGCAGATGCTAATATTGAAGGTTGTACGAAAGAGCGCGAGGTGAAGACAGATGGGGATATGAAGCTGTATCGAATTGGTGAGCTAGCCAAGGCGGCTGGTGTCAGCGAACGAACTATTGATTATTACACAAAGCTCGGTTTGATCACACCTGAAGAACGGTCATTGAAAAATTATCGGCTTTATAATGATGAAACCTTAAACAGGCTTGAACGTATTAACCAAATGAAACAAGAGAAGTATAGCCTCGAGGAGATCAGACAGACACTGATTAAATGGAACTCGGTCATAGAAGAAGAGCACGTCACTGACAAACTAACGAGTCTAGAGATGCATATGCAGCGTCTAGAGCGTGAAGTCAATGAACTACAGCCGCTTCTGGGGCAACTCAAGCCCGTTCAAGCGCGCAAGTTGCTTACTGGTCTACTACCACAAAGCGCTGCTTGTATCGAAGCTCTGAAGTATCTGCTGGAGCATAGTTCTATGATGTAGATGTCCGGGCTAGTATGATGAACAATAATGGAGGTTTTGCTTTATGATGGGTATGTATATATTGATTATTCTTGCGTTCGGATTATCCTTATGGGCGCAATTTCGTGTAAAAGGTACTTTTAACAAATGGTCTGATGTTCCAAATGAAAATGGGTTGACCGGTTATGATGCAGCTCGGCAAATGCTGGATCGCAACGGTTTGCATGATGTGCCTATTGAGCCAGTACATGGCGCGTTATCTGACCATTATGATCCGATGCAACGAGTTGTACGCCTGTCCGAGCCCGTTTATTATGAAAAATCCATTTCTGCGGTTGCCGTAGCTTGTCACGAAGTCGGTCATGCCATTCAGCATAAAGAGCATTATCCCATGCTGGCACTCCGTCACCGGATCTTTCCGATCGTAAACTTCGCATCTGGGATTGCACCGTTTCTGCTGATTGCCGGTTTCTTGTTCAGCTACACGAACCTGATCGGCTTGGGTATTATCTTTTTCTCGGCTACTGTTGCTTTTCAATTAATTACATTGCCGGTCGAATTTAATGCTTCCAATCGCGCCCGGGAAATTATGGTTTCCGAAGGGTTTATCCGTAGCGATGAAGAACGAGGTATAGCCAAAGTATTGAATGCCGCTGCATTAACTTATGTAGCTGCAGCTCTCGTTTCCTTACTGGAACTAATTCGCTTAATCGGTATCTTTAACAGCCGAGATTAATCGCTTGTGTTGCAAAAAAGGTTGTTCCTCCACCAATATGACGGTAGAGGAACAACCTTTTTTCTTTATCTAAAACCAATGCGTTACACTCACTGCCATCAATCCACTTTAGCACTTCCATTCGGAGTAGCAACACTACCTTGAAGACCAAAATATTGCAATAAAAAAGTTCGGAACGATTTAGCAACTAATGGAAGTTTGTCATCTCTGCGATGAATCAAGCCAATAGTTCGCGTCACCTCTGGATCAACAATCGACACTCTTGCAGGTTGAAGCGGGTTGGTCTGAAACAATGCCATTTCAGGCAAAAGACTTACTCCCATACCGGCCGCAACTAATCCGCGAATCGTATCTGTCTCTTCGCCTTCAAAAGCGATATCCGGCGTAAATCCAGCCTCCAGACAAGCCTGCCAGACAATCGGACGTAACGAATATCCGTCTCTGAACAAGATGAACTTTTCTCCTTTAAGCTGATCCAGCGTGATGTGTTTGGCCGTAGCCAAAGGATGATTAGGCGGGAGAACGGCAAAAAGCTCCTCGGTCAGAACCACGTCCCCCTCTACATGATCATGACGATCCGGAAAAGGAGATACAAAAGCCAAATCCACCTCACCCGCTAACACATCACGAATTAAACTCGGGTACATCCCCTGTTTAAACCTGAATTTAACATTGGGATACCGCTTACGAAATTCAGCCACCACCGTAGGAATAAGATGAATCCCCAAACTGTGCGGAAAACCGATGCGGATTTCGCCCCCCTCAGGGTCCAAAAACTCATGCACTTCCAAAACAGCCCGCTCTAGATCTTTTATAATCGTTTCAACCCGTTTGCAAAATAGCTGTCCCACTGGCGTAAGCTGCAAATTGCGACCCTTTTGCATAAAAAGATTAACTCCCAGCTCCTCTTCAAGCTGATGAATTTGCCGACTTACCGCAGATTGCGCCACATGTAGCTCCTCGGCTGCCTGAGTGACATGCTCTTTTTGCGCTACCTTCATGAAGTATTGCAACTGTCGTAATTCCACTCCGATATTCGCTCCAATCTGTTTTTCAACATCCGGAAGAAGACGTCAATCGAACATCATCCTCTTTCTTACCCTGCTAACTTACGATAAAAGCTGTCTTTAGTGACGTTTACGTTGGCCAGTCAATCTGATTATTAATCCATACAGGAAAAACCCACTGAGCAATCCCCCGAAGTGAGCGGTCCAGTTAATGTTCGCTACAGCGAAAGAAAACAGGATACCAAACCCAAGCAGCGTGTACAGCGTTTTGCGCGAAGCGTCATCCATCAGTGACCGTTGGAACAAGGCAATGTATAGAAATGCTCCATAGATGCCATAAATCGCTCCTGAGGCTCCTACAGAGACTGTCGTTTCCGCCAGCATGTTGTAATGCGCGATAGACAGTACGTTCCCTACAATACCTGTGACCAGATATAATAACACATAGCGGAAGGACCCCAGCAAACGCTCCAGCGGAGGAGCGAATACGAGTATTGCAAAGGAATTAAACAGAAGATGATCAAACCCTGCATGTAAAAAAATGGCTGACCCATATCGCCACAGCTGGTCAGTGAATGGCGCCTCATTAATCAAAGCTCCATATCGGATCAGCGTCAAACTATTTTCCGATCCACCCTGCACGGTGAGTACAATAAACATCACAATATTGATGAGCAAAATCAGACAGGTTACCGGGTAAAACCGCAAATAACTTTTCCAGTTCTCATAACGTAAAAAAATCAAGGCAATCCTTCCTTCATGGGGTGTCTCCACCTTATTCAAATTGGACAATGTCTTTTATAAAAGATTATAATAGATTTCGGCAACGATAACCAATGCTAAAAACCAAGGAGGCTATTACATATGGCACAAGAACGTACAGGAGCTGCTACTTTTAAAGGCAATCCTTTGACTCTCTTAGGTCCTGAACTGAAAATTGGAGATCAGGCGCCTGATTTCAAATTACAGAAAAACCTGTTGGAAGCAGCTACACTTCAAGACTTTGCAGGCAAAGTCAAATTGATCAGTGTTGTCCCTTCTCTGGATACCGGCGTGTGTGACGCACAGACTCGACGTTTTAACCAAGAAGCGGATTCTCTTGGGGATCAAGTCGTGGTACTGACTGTCAGCGTGGATCTGCCTTTCGCTCAAGCTCGTTGGTGCGGTGCTGCCGGTATCGACCGCGTATTGACACTGTCCGACTATAAGGATCATTCCTTCGGCGAAGCTTATGGTGTGTTCATCAAGGAGTTCCATTTAGATCATAGAGCTATTTTTGTGATTGACCAAAATGACAAAATCGCTTACGTAGAATACTTGAGCGAAATGTCCGAGCATCCTGACTATGACCAAGCGATTGCAGCGGTAAAAAAACTCGTCTAAATCAAGACTATTAAAAAAGCGAGTGAAGGGTTGCCTTCCTCGCTTTTTTGACGTTTGTCTGCCACATCACTGCTCACACACCCACAATCACTGTACGACCTTATGAGCGGACAGTTTCTTGTCAATCACAGCGAACAATTGCAAAATGATGCGGTAATTTGCACCCAAGTCCCCTAGCGATCCGCGTGAAGCAGAATAAATATCCACCGCACTCCGAACTGGCGAGACGGACAATATTGAAACGGTAATGTCGACAGTTCTGCCGAACGCCGTTCGCTTCTCTAACGTTATCTCACCTACGGATGCTACCTCATGGAGTACCTTGTAGCCAGGAATCTTTTTTAAAATAGATGATACTTCTTCCCAAGCCTTGTCTCTCGATAAGTTATAATAGCGTGTCTTCATTTGGGGGTCCTTGACCCGGTCGCTTGTACCTTCTTGGCTGCGCACAATCCCTACCAGAGTCCTCTTCAACGACAAGACATTTCCTCCTTCACGATAATCGTTGCCATAATACAGCACATCGGTTTGATTTTGCTGCAAGCGCTTTATAAAAACGATAAACAACAAAAAGTTAGTCCGATCATACCTGTGGTATACGACCTTATTACCTCATGTCTTAGTTTAACATTCTTGCATACAAAAAACACCCTGTTTCTGCACGAAGCATGAACAGAGTGTATTCATTACGTTATGGAGTACCCGCCGATGCCGTCCGACCATAGCGTCTTCTGAACCTGCTTTAGCAGGTGGGTGACCGCAGAATAAACTTTTGAAGTCCCCTTGTCAGGAATTGACAGGGCTTTTCAGCTATTCATCCGTATAGATCTCCCTAGACATTGTCATTGGTTCAAAACAACAAATGACCGTAACGTGCATCGCAGGATGTGACCTTATTATAGCGCTTCTCACTCAGAAAGTAAATGCTAGGAGAAATATGTTTTATTTTTGGAGGTTATCACTTTTCTTGTCTTCAATGCTTGCCTTATCCTCATCTTTCTGCTTCATCTTTTCCATTTGATCCTGCATTTTGAGGAACGTTCCGTAAAAATTAAAGAAAGCGAACCAGGCAACCACACTGCCGATGAAGAATAAGAAAAGCACGGGATATTTGACTCCGATAAATATAACAACGGCGCTGCCGAGCATGGTGGAAAATACACGGAATGGTCGAATCAGCGTCAGTAAAACCGCATTTTTAATAATTTGTCCGGTAGACATATGATAATGAGCCACCATCGAAAAGAAGTTAAACATAGACACAAGCAAAATAATGATGAGAATAAGCATGATAACGCCCACGATTTGCAAGTTACTGAGTTGTGTCATATATACAGTATAATCCACATACATGATGACAAACAGTAACGTGTAAAAGATACCCCCGATCAGACTCTGCTTATAGTTCTCTTTATACCCTTTAAAAAAGGTACGAAACACGCCCGTATCGGTATCGCCCATTACCCATTTGCGAACCACTGTGAACATAGCCGATGTTGCTGGAAATAAAGTAAGCGGTGCCAAAATAGCCATCGCCCAGTTCATTTGTAAAGATTCATTAGCCAAATTCTGATTCATTACGAGTAATTTCAGTATGAGGCAGAATACAAAAGGCGACGAACATAACACCCATAACAAATTGGTAGCCGCCAGTCGGGTAATCCATTCGGTCAGGCGGTAAATACCACCCATAGCTCCTTTAAACTCCAATGTAGTCTCTCCCTCCGCAAGCCTTGGCAGTTCCAAGACTCATGTTGCTATGCCTGTAAATTCCGGCTCTTGACTATATCATACCGTATTTCAGCCCTAATGCGCCAGTGAAATCAATACGTGGTCCATTAAAGGAGATCGCTAAAAAGTTCATACGTACTGATCAGTCATAACAAAAAAGCCGAAGCTACATCTGCTTCGGCTTTTCATTATTTCGTTTCTTATTCGGAAGAGGAATCTTCACGTCTTGCAGGACGACGAGTTTCTCCATTGCTGCTCGGGCGTGGTTTGCGATCTCCACTGTAGCGGCTTCCGGAATCACGGTTGTAGCCACCGCCTTCTTTGCCACGGTTGTAACCGCCATATCCACCTTTACTGCCACTACCGCCAGAACGGTTGGAATTGTAACCACCGTTGCTGCGACCGCTATAGTTGGAAGGCTTGCGACCGCCAGAACGTACGTCTGGTTTACGACGTTTTGCACGGATCGGATCTTCTGGAGTCAGCTCAATCGATGCTTCTCTCTTCTCACCAGTCATCAGCTTCAGAGCTGCGGAGAGAAGTTGTACAGAATCGTATTGCTCCAGCATTTGAATAGCCAAACCTTTGTACTCGTTCAGCTCACCGCTTTCTACAGCTTCTAGGAGACGTTCTGCGATGATACGTTGTTTGCCTTCCAGAGCTTCAGCCAACGTTGGAAGCGGCTTGCGTGGAATGCGGTGACGGGTTACACGTTCGATGAAATGCAAATGGTCAATTTCACGAGGCGTTACGAAAGACCAAGCTTCCCCCTCTTTACCTGCACGTCCAGTACGTCCAATACGGTGAACATAGCTTTCCGGATCTTGCGGAAGGTCAAAGTTCACAACGTGAGTTACGCCGGAAACGTCCAAACCACGGGCAGCAACGTCAGTCGCTACGAGCACGTCAATGCTTCCGTCACGGAATTTACGCATTACAGCATCACGCTGGTTTTGAGACAAGTCACCATGCAAACCGTCTGCGGAATATCCGCGTTTTTGCAGAGCTTCAGCCAGCTCGTCTACCCGACGCTTAGTGCGGCCAAATACGATAGCAAGTTCTGGGGATTCCATGTCAATCAAACGGCTTAACGCTTCGAATTTTTGACGCTCAGGAACTTCAATATAGGCTTGGTCAATCAGTGGAGCGCTAACTTGTTTAGGAATAACCGAAACATGCTCAGGATTTTTAAGAAATTGCTCAGCCAATCTTTTGATATTAGGAGGCATCGTAGCCGAGAAGAGCATGGTTTGACGCTCGTCCGGAACTTGCTTCAGAATGGATTGAATATCTTCCATAAAGCCCATATCCAACATTTCATCTGCTTCATCCAAAACAACGGTGTTTACGTCTTCCAGCTTGATGGTTTTGCGATTAATATGGTCAAGCAAGCGTCCTGGTGTACCAATAATAATTTGAGGTTTCTTTTTCAAAGCGCGAATCTGGCGCACGATATCTTGTCCGCCATAGATTGGCAAAGTACGAAGACCTTTGAAACGGGAGAGTTTTTCGATTTCTTCAGCCACCTGAATAGCAAGCTCACGTGTTGGGGCCATAATCAGGGCTCTGATTTTTTCATCGCTTCTAGAAATTTTGTTGATCAGCGGAATACCAAACGCAGCGGTTTTACCCGTACCTGTTTGGGCTTGGCCAATCATGTCTCTGCCTTGCAGTGCAATCGGGATGGATTGGGATTGAATTGGTGTTGCTTCTTCAAAACCCAGCTCCGTAATCGCCTGAATTACTTTCGGTTCAAGATCAAATTCTGCAAATGTTGTCAAATTTATTCAAACTCCTTCATAATGGTGGATGTGGTGGACAATCCACAATGTTGTCTGTATTCTTAAGTAGCGATATTATTGTATAAGTTTTCCCCAATACAGTAACAGTTTATTTAGACCTATAACTGCATTTTTCTGTAATCAATCCGGGAAACCCTATCCGATACATCTTAAACGAATTTATCCTTTTTAAAACAGTTTAAATTTTAAGTGTTTCTCTGGACATAGGTCCCTACTCAAGAATATCCACATCGCATTATAGCACAGAACAATTCATGAATACCAGCAAGTTGCTTCCCGCATAATTTAAATGAGGTGAAAAAAAGTTGTTAAAAATAGTGTTAAACTGCTTAACTGTCATTCTTGGAGCCGCTGCCATAGCATGCGGTTTTAATCTGTTTCTCGTGCCACACCACTTGCTGAGCGGGGGAGTAGCCGGGCTTTCCATGTTAATTGGCTATTTCACAAAATTTGATATCAGCGCAATGTATTTTATTATCAATATCCCGATGCTTATTGCAGGCTGGTTTATTTTAGGCAAGCGTTTTATTAGCCTGAGCATTCTATCCGTTGTCGTTACAACGTGGATTTTGGCCTGGGTCCCAGTGCAATCTGTCGTGTCGGATCCCCTGCTAGCCTCCGTTTTTGGTGGGGTGATGATTGGCGTAGGAGCAGGAATTTCCTTTCGGGTAGGGGGGTCTACGGGTGGTTTTGACATTATCGGCTCCATTATCACCCGTTATCGTGACTTCCCCGTAGGAACTGTACTTGTTGGCATGAATGGACTGGTTATTCTCGCGGCAGGATATTTGAACGATGATTGGAATATTGCACTGGCTTCGATGTTATCTATTTTTGTGACTGGTAAAGTGTTGGATCAAATCTATGTCAGTCATACAAAGATCACTGTCTACATTATTACAGAGCACACCGACAAGCTACTGAGCCGGATGTTGACCACGCCACGTGGTGTTAGCAAAATAAAAATTGAAGGTGCATTTTCGCATACCGAGAAGGACATGCTGATGACTGTCACGACACGCTACGAGCTGGTTGAATTAAAACGCATCATTAAGGAAGTGGACCCTTCTGCTTTTGTTAATATTGTGGAAACGGTTGGGGTAATGGGTTCATTTCGCCGAAGATAAGCACAAACCCAAGTGTCAAAATGCAGTTTCTGTGGTACACTATATGTGCGCTGTTCCCATAGTATATAAAGACCAGCTTTACCTGCTATTTCACAGGCACTTTGCTTTTCCGAATCGTATTGAATGATTCTTTTGGAATGATTCCGAGCAGGAAAGGGTGATTTTTGTGGAAATGGAAACGGTAAAACTGTCCGACATTGTCTTAAGATGGTACCCGGAAATGCTCCCTTCTCTCAAAAAGAATGAGCTGAACTCGATGATTGTCCTTCGAGACGGGATGTCCATACTCAAGCCAACGGATGCGCTAGAAATTATTCAGTACAGTATTTGTGAGCACCAGGACAATAACTATCTTCAATAAATCTCTTTACCAAGTGCCGCTTCTTCCGGTTGCATCCACAACTGCGAAGAGAGCGGCATTATTTATGCATTTTTACGGATTCAATGAACATGGGTTGGGTTAATCATGTAAGACTGTGCCTGATGATTCCAGTATTGTTTACAACCGTGTTGTTTTTCGATACATAACTTTACGTATAATCAGGTAAGCGACATACATAAGGGAGAGAGTTAGGAAATGAATATGATTTGGGCAATTATGCTATTGGCAATGGGAATAGGCGGAAACGGGGATCAGTCAGCCAACGCCCCAAATGTAAAAGATACGGTGGCTACGACAATCAGCAGCGCGATGATTCAGGCTCAGCACAGTAATATGAAGGTGGATGCCTCCAATCCTCCGGTTAAAATTGACCCACAGCCGATGACTCCTGCTATCAAGGGCATCTATGTCACGGCTTATAGCGCAGGCGGTTCGCGTATGACCCAGCTGCTTGAACTACTCGACAAGACAGATCTCAATTCCATGGTTATTGATATTAAGGATGATGCGGGTTACATCACTTATCCAACCACCAATCCCGAGCTGCTCAAATTGGGCAAGCCGCAAAAATTCATTCGTGATATTCCCGGTCTAATGGAGCGTTTGAAAAAGCATAATGTTTATCCGATCGCTCGGATTGTTGTATTTAAAGATACTGTATTAGCTAACAAAAATCCCGAAATGTCCTTCCGTAATCCTGACGGCTCTGTCTGGAAAAACGGCAAGGGAGATGGGTTTGTCAATCCCTATAATAAAGAAGTATGGGATTATAATATCGCCATTGCCAAGGAAGCAGCGCAACTCGGTTTTAAGGAAATTCAGTTTGACTATGTGCGTTTCCCCGAAGGCTTTGAGAAAAGAGCAGATAAACTGAAATATAGCAAATCCGATCAATCACGCTCGGATGCGGTCGCTGAATTCGTACAATATGCCCGCAAAGAGCTTGCTCCATTAGGTGTACGGGTATCGGTAGATATTTTCGGATATGCCGCATCCGTTCCTGCTGCGGAGGGAATCGGACAGGATTTCACTAAAATCTCCGAAAATGTGGATGTCATTTCACCGATGGTTTATCCCAGTCACTACACAACAGGCTGGTTCGGTGTAAAAGACCCAGATAAAAATCCCTACCAGACGATTAAAGGATCTATGGCTGATACACACAAAAAGCTCGATCCAACAGGCAAGCTAAAGCCAATTATTCGTCCATGGATTCAGGATTTTACCGCAAGTTGGTTAGGGAACGGACATTATGCCAAGTATGGGAAAACTCAAGTCGAGGACCAAATTCGCGCGCTTAAGGACATGAAGGTGGATGAATATTTACTCTGGAATGCCACAAACCGCTATACAAGCGGAGTAACATACAAATAATTTATCCCCCGGACTTCTCGTTTTTTATACGAATTTTAGCAATTTTATAATTTTTTCGAAGGCTGTCCCGTTGTTTGGTGAACGGGTGCAGTCTTTTTTATTACTGTTCAAATGTTGCAGTATCCCTTACAATAAATACTTACATGTTATGATATATACGAATAATCAATCCCTAATAAATGAGGAAAACAAAAATGCAATTGACTCTAACAATGGGTCAGAAATGGAAGCAGCTTTTCTACATTTTGCTCCCTATCCTGATTACCCAGCTTGCACTATCTGCCATGACTTTTTTCGATACCAATATGTCGGGGCACTTTTCCCCTGCCGATCTGGCTGGAGTAGCCATCGGGGTAAGTCTGTGGGTCCCTGTACAAACAGGCCTTAATGGGATACTTATGGCTATCACGCCCATTGTATCTCAATTGGTGGGAGCACAGCGCAAAGATAAAGTCTCCTACTATGTCATTCAAGCACTTTGGCTCTCTCTTGCACTGTCCATGGTCGTTTTGATTGCTGGCATCATTCTGGTCAAGCCTATATTGAACGGTATGAATTTGGAATTGAGAGTTCATAATGTGGCCCTGTACTACCTTTGTGCGATGGCCTTCGGTATTGTTCCTCTATTTGCCTACACTGTGCTCCGAAGCTTTATGGATGCATTGGGACAAACCCGCTTTACGATGTTGATCACGCTCATGTCGTTGCCCATCAATGTATTGCTGAATTATCTACTTATTTATGGGAACTGGGGTTTTCCGCGTTTGGGGGGTGTAGGGTCTGGGGTGGCAACGGCCACCACCTACTGGATCATTATGCTGGTCGCTGGTATCACTGTGCATCGGGGAAAAATATTTGCCGAATACCGAATCTTCAGCAAAATATACGGGGTTGCTGCCGGTGCTTTAAAAGAGCTTATCCACATTGGAGTACCGATTGGCTTCGCTATATTTTTTGAAACTGCCGTCTTTTCAGCCGTCACTCTCTTCATGAGCAGCTATAATACAGCTACCATAGCCGCTCATCAGGCCGCCATGAACTTTGCATCTACGCTGTATATGATTCCACTCAGCATTTGCATGGCACTTACGATTCTGGTCGGTTATGAATCGGGAGCTACTCGTCCACGAGATGCCAAAACTTATAGTGTAATGGGCATTAGTAGCGCAGTAGGTCTATCATTGATTACAGCTATTGTACTGCTCATCTGGGGTGAACAGGTCGCTCGACTTTACTCCACCGATCCGCAGGTCATTCAATTGGCGCAACATTTTCTAATCTATGCGATTTTCTTTCAGATATCCGATGCTGTCGCTACACCTACACAAGGAGCGCTACGCGGGTATAAAGATGTCAATCCAGCCTTTTTGCTCACATTCCTGTCCTATTGGGTCATCGGGCTTCCTGTAGGATATATACTCGCACGCTGGACTTCATTAGGGCCCTACGGCTACTGGATCGGCTTGATTACAGGTTTGGCAGTAGGCGCTATTTTACTTCTCTGGCGTCTGGTGAGAGTGCAACGTCGTTTTGCCGAAAAAAAACAACACGCAGAGGCTATTTAGCCTTTGCGTGTCTCGATTACATATGCTGCGCCTGAAGTTATTCGTTTTTTCTCTACGATAGCCACTTCGTTCAGCCTGGGCGGATATAGAAAGTGTCTCTCCACATGTTGTTCAATCTCCTCAAATGCCTGTTCTTCATTTTCAGCAGCGAGAATGACGGTCAGAGCTCCTTCCGAGCTGTCCACTTCGATTTTGAATAAATACATGCATGATTACCTCCTGACAGGATTCAAAGCTAAAAAAATAGCGGATGACTCAGGTCATCCGCATACTTTTAATCTTTTCCAAAATCAGAACCGATCTACTAAACGTAAAGGCTCTTATTATTGGGACAAACGCAAGGCCAGCTCATAAAGCTCCATGTTGAAATCTTTTTTGGTATTTACAACCTTGTCAATATCTGTAGCTACCAGCTTACCGTCGATCGTTCCGCAAGCTTTGTCAGATATGCCCTCGATCAATTGGCGAACAGCAAAGTCACCCAAACGGCTCGCCAGGTTGCGGTCAAATGCGGTCGGTGTGCCGCCACGTTGAATGTGTCCAAGCACTGTAACACGCGGCTCATAATCCGGACAGTTTTCTTGGATTACCTGCGCTACTGTTTCGCCTTTGCCTACGCCTTCAGCAACGATAATGATACTGTGGCGTTTGCCATGCTTAAAGTTTAGCTTCATCCGATCGGATACTTCTTTCAGATCAAACTCTACCTCAGGGACCAAAATCGTTTCCGCGCCGGAAGCCAGACCCGCATGTAAAGCGATATCTCCGCAATGACGTCCCATAACTTCTACGATGGAAGAACGTTCATGGGATGACATCGTATCACGGAGCTTATTAATAGCGTCCACTACGATACTAACCGCCGTATCAAAACCAATCGTGTAGTCGGTGAAGGAAATATCATTGTCAATCGTACCCGGGAGGCACATGGTTTTAATTCCTTGCTTGGTCAGCTTGTTAGCTCCTTGGTAAGAACCGTCGCCACCGATCACGACTACGCCATCAATTCCGCGGTTACGCAAAATTTCAGCGCCTCGCTTCTGCCCTTCCTCAGTCGTAAATTCCAGGCATCTTGCAGATTGAAGTACAGTACCCCCACGTTGGATAATATCTCCAACGCTTCTCAAATCCATCGGAAAAATATCATCGTTCAAAAGGCCTTGATAGCCGCGTTGAATCCCGAATACCTCCAGTCCAAAATACAAGCCGCTGCGCACGACGGCGCGAACTGCAGCGTTCATCCCTTGTGAATCTCCACCACTCGTTAATACTGCAATTTTCTTAACTGCTGTCATTTTTATGACCTCCTCAAATTAATCATATAAGCCTTCTTATCCATCGACTGTTTAATAAGAAAAACAACCGCATGAGCGGACTATTTTTCATTAAACGTCTCGAAACCGCGCGTACATCCTGCTGCTCGCTAACTTTGGGGTCGGATAAATATAAAGCCAGCAATCCCTCGATAATCATCCGGTGAAAGGAGCTGGCAGGGACATCTGCAATATCAGCCCGCGCCCGATTCACAACGTAGGCGATCCGGTCCAGCATCATGTCGGTATCTTCATAATAATTGCAGAAGTTAAGATCTCCGCCCTTCCGGTCTTCGTCTTGATCGATTAGATAATCCAGCAAAATATGAAGACTGCACACATGTGGAAAATACGATGCATGTATTGAGGCAGCCCCCGCATCTGACAGATGCTGGTCGCTGGCAGCAAGAAACAGCATAAAGACCCCCAGGGTTGAACCGGTAGCCGCAGCAAACTCGTTCCAGCGCAACTCCGGTGTACGGTCTTTATGAAGCGACCACCAGTCCAAAAGCGCTTGTTCCCGCAGCTCGGGTTTAATATGCTTGTATACTTGCAAATCCGTGTATAATCGCGCCAAATCCTGAACGTAAGGCATTGCCACCTCATAGCCCGGAAGCCTGCTTACACAAGACTGACAGGTTGTCACCAGCCCGGTCAAATAACCGCCATCCTCCTGCTCACGACGCAACTCATAATAGTTCACTGGCTTAGCCGTTGGATTAACCGCATCCAGCATAGACTGATGCAGCAGCCTGAAATCATCCGGGTCCATGGACGTACTGCGATCACACAGGTTGTCCAGATAATCACTAATCGTCTGATACGCTACAATCAGCGGAATCAACGTCTGGCGGGCAGACATATTACCTGCGGCATAAACCGCGCCCCCCACACAGTGAAATGTCTTATCCGCAATACTTGCAAGTGCCTGACTTCTTAGCTCAGGGTCAGGGATCTGTTTGGCTTTGCTCTTCCAGTTGGCTAGTTCTTGTTTCGTTTCAGGGAGAATATGCTTGTACATTCGGCTCATTAGACCTATGGGGCCTCTCGGTACTTGATAACGTCCTTGCTCAACATAACTCAAATGACGGTGCCTCCACATTGTTGTCTACGTAATTATACCTATCCAAACCATATCCATTATAATATGATCGTCCTTTTAGCACAAATGAACAACCTCACTTTTTTCTTTAATATTCAAGAAAATGAGCTATTCTCGCAAAAAGACTGCATACCTGTGATATTTAATTAGTCAAAAATAGGAGTTAAACAAAATCTACCCTTATAAGACTTTAATCGCAAATAGTATAAATGTCCTACTATCCCTTGTCCTCTGCCAGCTTTACGCCTTGGGTGCCCTCTCCCATGCTTGCCTGCTTCCATTTCCCGAAAACATAATAAAAAATGACTGCTACGGCAGAGATAGCAAAACCAACAGGAAAGCTCCACCATACAGCATCTAGACCATACTCATCGACAAATACATAGGCCAAAGGTATACGAATACCCCATAATGAAATAATGGTAATTAAAAGCGGAATCATTACGGAGCCCGTAGATCGAATAACGCCTGTAATGATATTGGTAATACCGAATATAACAAAAGACCACAAGGTGATCAGATTAATCCGCATACCCAATTCCAATGCACCTCCCGTAGAAGGAAGGAACATCAGCAAGGCCTGACGGTTAAAAACGTAAATTAATACTACAGCTCCACCAGTCAACACAAAATTATAAACAATCCCAATCCAGGTTGTCCTGCGCACTCGATCCCAACGTCCGGCTCCGATATTTTGAGCGGCAAAGGAAGATACAGCTGCACCTAACGCCATTGCCGGCATCTGCACATAGCTGGACAAATTGTTGGCTGCTGTATAAGCTGCCGCTGCCACTGTCCCGTAGCCGTTAATCAGATTCATTAAAGCAATTGCGCTGGTGGAGACAGCGATCATTTGCAGCCCCATCGGCACTCCCTTACGGATTAGGGTCCAAATAATCTTCCAATCGAATCTGAGTAAGTGAAGCTCTGAAGAAGTAATGCGCAAAAAATATTTTACTCGATATAGGTAAATGAGGATCAACACAAAGCTGATCCCTTGAGCGATCAGGGTAGCAGTAGCGGAACCTCCAATGCCCATAGCAGGAATCGGTCCCCATCCGAATATTAACAGCGGGTTGAGTAGTACATCCAGTACGACGGAAACGAGCAGAAAATAAAATGGTGTTTTGGAATCTCCAGCCCCTCTCATTACGGTCATTATGTAGTTATAGCCGTACAAAAAGGGCATGCCCGCGAAAATAATACGCGTATACGTGATCGCCATATCCACTGATTCGGCAGGTGTATTGAGTACATGAAGAATCCAAGGTGCACTCAAAAATCCGATAATACCTATAGCAAAAGCGAGCACCAGGAAAAAAACTGCACTTGTGCCTACTACACGCTTGGTTTCAGCTATATCTCCCGCTCCGATATTTTGTCCGATCATAATAGTGGCAGCCATGGTAACGCCAAAAATCGAACTAATAAGAAAGAACATTATAATATTTCCGTTGGAAGCGGCAGTCAATGCGGCTTCTCCTAGAAACTTCCCAACCCAGATCGAATTGATTGTTCCATTCAGGGATTGCAGAATGTTTCCGAACAGCATCGGCAAAGAGAACATAAACAGCGTTTTGGCAATAGGACCTTCAATCAGGGAAGGCTTACGACTAGCCTCTGCTGCACTCATTTTCTCAACTCCTTCAATTTAAAATGTCTTCTGCCTGGTTTTATTACGTATAATACCCTATTCCAACTCAACTTTTTCATATCATAAACGTATTTACGCAAAAAAGCGCAGTCCCTTAAATTTAAGGAACTGCGCTCTCAATTCATCGTTTAACCGTAATCTATAAGACATCCGTAGAAACGGAACAATTCTTACAATTCAGTTACACTTACAGTTTGATTACGTTAGCTGCTTGGGGTCCACGGTTACCTTCAGTTATTTCGAATTCAACCGCTTGACCTTCTTCCAAAGTTTTAAAACCGTCGCCTTGGATTGCGGAGAAATGTACGAATACGTCCTCGCCACCATCCATTTGAATGAAGCCATAACCTTTTTCTGCGTTAAACCATTTAACTGTACCTTTCAAGTGAACAACCTCCTAAAAATACCGCCATCTATGGCGAATATCCATATTATACTTCATGCTTTTTCACAATGCAATTGGTGTTTTTCCGGGTTTTAGGGGCTGTAATGATTTGCTTTTGCGGCGGAAACTGCGGTATCATGAACCAAAACATCTATAAAATCGGAGACATGCATATGATGAAAAAACACGAAATATACAAAAAAGACAATTGGAACATGATGACTGTCGAGGTGCAGGGCCGTTACATCGTTCTACGGGAAATATCCGATGATTGGGGCGAGGAAGCCCACACGTTTTTGAGCCGTCCGGCGCTGATGCATTGGGCTCAAAATCGGTTTCCCAAGCAGTCCTTTCAAGATAATGAGGAAGAGTGGCAGCGGATCATGAACGCTTTCAAACAGGTCTAGCCTATTCATGGTGTCCAATAGCTATCTCATCTTCATTATTCTGGCCTTCACGCTGGGCGGAGTGCTGATCATGAAGCGTGATACGATACCGACTCCTCTCAAAAAGTGGATGGCCCTCACTGCCGTAATCATGGTTTGCCTTGCCTTTTATCTTATTGTATACAGCTCATTAAATATAGGTTCCGACCCACAGTAAGGAAAATTATACTTTCGGGCGCAAGAGGTCATACTATGGCATAACAAGCCATGGTATAAGGAGGATATGCCGTTACATGCATCCTGTAAAACCTCTTGCCCTGCTGCTTACGGTAAGCGTGGCGGTTTCTTCGTTTTGGCATCCGTCCCTTACTGCCGCAGCCCTACCCCACATTACGTTCGATCAGAGGAGGCTCTCCATGAGTGAAATTGTAAAACGCGCTGATGCGCCAGTGGAAAATACATGGAAACTGGAAGACTTGTTTCCCAACCGCAAAGCATGGGATCAAGAATACGAAGAAGTCAAACAATTGGCCAAAAAGGCTGCTCAATTCCAAGGCAAGCTCAATTCAGCAGAAGCGATTGGCAACTGCTTTAAATTGGAAGATGAACTGTCGCTCAAAACCGAGCGTGTATATGTGTACGCCCATCTGCATCATGATGAGGATACAGCTGAACCTACATACCAGGGTCTTTCGCAAAAAGCCAAAAAATTAGGCGTTGAGGTTAGCGAGTCTCTTTCTTTCGTGACACCTGAAATTTTGGCACTGCCGGATTCTCAGCTCGATGCCTTCATTGAAGATCCGAAGCTTGCGGATTATCGGTTTACACTTCAAGAAATGAAGCGGGAAAAAGCACATATTTTGGGCAAAACAGAAGAAGCGCTGCTCGCTCAGGTTGGCAATCTGGCTCAAGCCCCGCAGACGATTTTCGGCATGCTCAACAACGCCGATCTGAAGTTTCCGAAAATCAAGGATGAGAATGGCAAAGAGGTTGAGCTGACTCATGGCAGCTACATTCAATTTCTCGAAAGTCCACACCGCGAAGTACGTGAACGTGCTTTTAAAGCTGTATATGACACGTATGCCAAAAATAAAAATACGATTGCTTCTACACTGAGTGCCAATGTGAACAAAAATATTTTTTATTCTCGTGTTCGCAAATACCCTTCCGTACTGGAAATGTCACTATACGGTGACAATATTCCGAAGGAAGTGTATACGAATCTCATTGATACCATTCATGAAAGCTTGCCCCTGCTCCACCGTTATATCAAGCTGCGTAAAAAGTTATTGGGTGTGGATGAGCTTCATATGTATGATTTGTTCGCTCCGCTTGTGGACGAATACAAGATGGACATTACGTATGAAGACGCCAAAAAGCAAACAAAGGAAGGTCTTAAGCCACTGGGCGAGGACTATCTGGCTTCGTTGCAAAAAGGCTATGATGAGCGCTGGATTGACGTATACGAAAATGAAAATAAACGAACAGGCGCGTACAGTTGGGGAGCTTATGGTACACACCCTTATGTGCTCCTGAACCATAAAGATAACCTAAACAGCATGTTCACACTTGCTCATGAAATGGGGCATGCGTTGCATTCGTACTACTCAGATAACGCATTGAAGTATCGTGATGCACAGTACACCATATTCCTGGCTGAAGTGGCATCCACTACCAATGAAGCGTTGCTAATGGACTATCTGCTGAACAAATCTACCGATCCCAAAGAGAAAATGTACCTCCTCACCTATTATGCGGATCAATTCCGCACGACGGTATTCCGCCAAACCATGTTTGCGGAATTTGAGAAAATTGTACATGAACGCGCTGAACAGGGAGAATCCCTTACACCGCAGCTTTTATCAGAGATTTACTATGATCTGAATGTGAAATATCACGGGCCTGGCATGAAAGTAGACAAAGACATTGAAATGGAATGGGCACGAATCCCTCATTTTTATAACAGTTTTTATGTCTACAAATATGCTACTGGCTTCTCGGCAGCAACCAGTTTCTCCAAACAGATTCTGGAAGAAGGCCAACCAGCCGTTGACCGTTACTTGGGCTTCTTGAAGAGCGGTGGCAGTGATTATTCAATCAATATTTTGAAGAAAGCTGGCGTTGACATGTCCTCTCCGCAGCCGATCCGCGAAGCGATGAGCGTATTCGAGGAAGTCATTACGGAAATGGAAAAGCTAACTGAAGGAAAGTAAAACCGTGCACACTTAAAATCCAGCATTGAAATGATGCACGGATAAATCCCTTGTCCATGGCGGGCAAGGGATTTTATAATGTAACGGGAGGAGGTGGCATTTTGAAAACACAATGGTCTTTGATCGCAGCTCTTGTTATTGCTTTGTTAACAGCTGTATTTGCGGTTATTAATGTGAACTCGGTTCAAGTGAACCTTCTGTTTAGTATGGTTAGCATCCCTTTGATTCTGCTTATTCTCGGTTGCACTCTTTTAGGTGGACTTATTGTCGGTTCTTTCGGCATCTTCCGACAATACAGGCTTCAGAGAGAGATTAAACGTCTGACTAATCAACTTCATACACTACAAGAAGAGCACACATCCGCAGTGGAAGCATACGCGGATGTGACCTATGACACGACTGGTTCTTCCAGCACGGTGTCTACATCCGACCAAGATCTAGAGCAGCTGTCCTCTAACCCTGATCGGTTGTCCAAATGAGGAGGAGCAACAAATGACGATTCAATTAAATGAGAATTATATGATGACCTTTTTAAATCAGCTACTGAACACGCCCAGCCCCAGTGGGTATACACATCATGTGATGGAGCTGATTCGTAAGGAAGCTGAGAGCCTCGGGGTACAAATCGAATGGAATGCAAAAGGCGGTGCCATCCTGACCCTGGAAGGTCAGGAAACGGGCCGTACGGTGGCGCTTAGCGCGCATGTGGATACATTGGGCGCGATGGTACGTTCGATTACAACGCAAGGTACCCTACGTCTGACATCCGTCGGCGGCTTTATGATGAATAGCATTGAGAACGAATACTGCCTTATTCATACCAGAAGCGGACAAACGTATACGGGTACTATTCTGTCTAGTCATCCATCCGTGCATGTCTATGATGATGCACGAAGCTTTGAGCGCAAGGAGAGCCATATGGAGGTACGGATTGACGAGCTTGTCGAGTCGAAAGAAGACGTGCTTCAGCTCGGTATTGCGGTGGGCGATTTTATTTCGTTCGATGCGCGCCCGGTCGTAACACCCAGTGGATTTATCAAGTCGCGGCATCTGGATGATAAAGCTAGTGTAGCGGCGCTGTTTGGGTTACTGGAATCTGCTGTACATGAAGGCTGGAAGCCTCGACATACCGTTAAATTGCTCATTTCCAACTATGAGGAAGTGGGGCACGGGGCTGCTTACATACCCGAAGGAATCAGTGAGATGATTGCTGTCGATATGGGCTGTATGGGTGAAGACCTGAGCTGCAAGGAAACGGATGTTTCCATCTGTGCCAAAGATTCCTCCGGTCCTTACGACTATAATATGACGACCCGTCTGATTGAGCTGGCCAAAGAGCTGAATATTCCGTATGCGGTAGATATTTATCCGCACTACGGTTCGGACGCTTCGGCTGCGCTAAAAGCAGGCAATAACATCCGCGCTGCGTTGATCGGCCCTGGCGTACACGCCTCCCACGCGATGGAGCGCACGCACAAGCAGGCCGTGGTGAACACTGCCCATCTGCTTGCGGCCTATGTAACAGTTTAATTCGAATGATAAAAACCGACCTGTTCCACTGGAGAATAGGTCGGTGAAGGCTTAGCGAAAGGAAATCACAGCTATGGATCTGAAAAAACTACGTTACTTTATCGCAGTTGCGGAAGAACTGCATTTTAATCGTGCTGCGAAAAAACTGAATATCACCCAACCTCCCTTGAGCCAACAAATTCAAAGCCTTGAGGAAGAGCTCGGCGTGAAGCTTTTGGAACGAACCAAGAGACAAGTTCGACTTACGTCAGCAGGAGCGATATTTTTAGAAGAATCCAGAAACATGGTTGCTCAATTGGAAAGATCCATTAAGATAACACAGCTCGCAAGTCAGGGGAAATTCGGACAATTATCCATCGCATTTGTGGATTCAGCTTCTGGCAGTCTGATGGTTAACGCCTTAAAGAAATTCCGAGAGCGTTTTCCAGATGTGAAGCTTACGTTATTTGAAATGACATCTGCCCAACAACTGAAAGCCATACACGATGGCAAAGTTCATGTAGGCTTCCTGCGCTGTGCAGATCCATCTATACATATCACTTCTCGGCTTTACACCAACGAATCACTCATGGCCGTTCTTCCCCAAACACATCCGCTAGCCCAGCATTCAACCTTGTCTTTACGTTCTTTAGCGGAAGAATCCTTTATCCTGTCTCCGCCTCATATGGGGGCTTCTTTTCATAACCTCATCCTAGACTTTTGCGGACAGCACGGATTTCAGCCTCAAATCGTACAGGAAGCCGTTCAAATGTATACGATCGTTAACTTGGTAGCTGCTGGTATAGGCATCTCCATTGTCCCCTCTTCCGTTTCTGTCTTCCAGCGTTGTGATGTCGTATTTCTTTTCAAGAAGAGTCTCCGTCCATCCCACTTTATACTGCATGGAAAACAGGTGCGCATGAAGCTGCTCTGACTCATTTTCTGGAACTGGTTGAAGAAACAGCTTGTAGCGAGGAATTAGACATGTAAACGACCTTGATTGCATATTTTAACCCGTTTTACTCGGATCACGTTCAACAATACCATTTAAAATACTATCCAATTGTCTCATAACCTGCCCATCTAGCCGGACACCCGCCGCTTTTACGTTCTCTTTAACCTGCTCAGGCTTGGAAGCACCGATAATAGCTGAGGACACTTGCGGGTTTTGTAAAACCCATGCGACTGCAAGCTGTGGTAGCGTCAGACCGCATTCTTCTGCAATCGGTTGAATTTTCTTTACTGCCAGAAGGACTTCTTTACGTAACCATTGTCCAGCCAAACGTTCGAAAAATGGTGACCCTGCTGTCGTAGAAGCTCGTGAACCCTCGGGAAACGGCTTGTCTACTGCATATTTACCGGAAAGAATACCTTGTGCCAGAGGTGACCAAACCACCTGCCCAATCCCTTCCTGCTCACAAGCGGGAATCACTTCAGCTTCAATGACACGCCACAGCATGGAATATTGGGGCTGACTTGCCACGAAAGGGACCTTTAATTCCCTAGCCAGAGCGGCTCCTTGCTTTATCTGCTCTGCTGTCCACTCGCTTACCCCTACATACAAAACCTTCCCTTGCCGAACCAAATCGGATAAGGCCAAAAATGTTTCTTCAAGCGATACGGTTGGATCAAAACGGTGTGCATAATATACATCAATATAATCCGTTTGTAGGCGTCGAAGAGAAGCATGGCAGGCCTCCATGATATGTTTGCGAGACAGCCCTTTATCATTCTGTCCGGTACCCGTGGGATGGAAAACCTTAGTACATAATTCAATACTTTCACGGCGTATTCCCTTTAAAGAATGACCTAAAACTGTTTCCGCCATGGTATCCGAATACACATCAGCGGTATCAAACGTGGTAATCCCTGAGTCTAGTGCAGCATTTACACAGGCTTGCGCTGTGGTATCATCCACTTGAGCACCGTGGGTGATCCAGTTTCCCAATGCGATCTCACTTACCATCAAACCACTTTTTCCAAGTTTACGATATTCCATTTTCAATTCCTCCCCTCCATATGCAATCCATTATACCCACTGTAATTTAATATTAGAAATATATAATTTACTCGCTTTTAATACGAAAAATGTATTAATATCTTGATAAAAAAGCAAGTCCCCCATCCTGTATGGAGACTTGCATTGTATTTTTTAAGATTTACTTTGTTCAATTTGCTCGGCAAGCTCGTTCAGGTAGGTCCAGCGCTCCATTTGGTGCTCCAGATGCTGTTCGGCCTTCGCTTGCTCAGCCATGAGCTCCTGTAGTCGTGCTGAATCACTGAAAGACTCCTCCATCTGTCGCTGGATGCTAGCCAATTTCTCTTCGGCTTGTTCTATCAGCTCATCAATTTGCTCATATTCCCGCTGTTCCTTAAAGGTGAATTTAAGCTTGGCTTTACTTGTCTCCTTGACTGAATCGGAAGGACCCGCAGACTTAGGCGCGGAAGACCGAATCGAGGTATTCGTACCCGGCGAAACGGACGTATTCGCAGAAGATTGAGCATTTTTACTGATCCATTCTGCATATTCGCTATAGTCGCCCACATGTACACGTACCTGTCCGTCGCCTTCAAACGCCAGTATCTTGTCCACTGTTCGATCCAGGAAATACCGATCATGAGAAACGATGAAAACCACGCCCGGAAATTCATCCAGATAGTCTTCCAAAACGGAAAGGGTCTGAATATCGAGATCATTTGTTGGTTCATCCAGCAATAGCACATTCGGTGCGGACATAAGGACACGAAGCAGATATAAGCGCCGTTTTTCGCCCCCGGACAGCCGGGAAATAACTGTCCATTGCGCACTTGGCGCAAACAGGAAACGCTCCAGCATTTGTGCAGCTGTAATAGTCGATCCGTCTGCCGTACGAATCACTTCGGCTTCTTCCTTAATATACTCAATGACACGCAGTGATTCGTTCATTTCCTGATGTTCCTGAGTAAAATAGCCTAGCTTCACGGTCGGTCCCAACACAATACTGCCGGAATCCGGTTCTATACGCTGCGCAATCATTTGGAGCAGTGTGGATTTCCCACTACCGTTAGGACCCAGGATGCCAACACGGTCACCTGGAACCGCAATGTAGCTCAAATCCTGTATCAGCTTACGGGAATCTACCGATTTGGACAGATGCTCGATCTCCAATATCTTTTTGCCCAGACGTGTGGAGGCGACGGACATATCTACAGAACCAGAACGAGCTTCCGGTTGCTGATCCCTAAGCTGCTCGTATCTATCAATACGCGCTTTCTGCTTGGTCGAACGCGCCTTTGCTCCACGGCGAATCCAGGCCAGCTCATTACGCAGCAGGTTCTTCCTTTTTTGTTCCGAAGACGCTTCCCGCTCCTCGCGTTCTGCCTTCAGCTCCAGAAAACGGGTATAGTTAGCCTCATAACGGAAAAGTCGACCATGATCCAGCTCCAGCATAACATTTGCAACTCTATCCAGAAAATAGCGATCATGCGTGATCATTAACAACGCACCACGTCTTTTTTGCAAATACTGCTCCAACCATTCAACGGACTCATTATCAATATGGTTGGTAGGCTCGTCCAGAATGAGCAGCTCGCAGGGTTGGATCAAAGCCGCCGCCAAAGCAACCCGCTTACGCTGCCCCCCAGAGAGAACGCCCATACGAGACTCAAACTGGGTAATCCCCAGCCGGGTAAGTATATTTTTGGCCTCGCTCTCCAGCTGCCATGCCTGGAACGTATCCATTTGCTGACTTGCTCGCAACAGGCGGTTTTGGAGCTCCTCGCTACCCGGATTCATCTCCAGCAACTCCATGGTTTCCGTATATTCGCGTACCGCTTTCATTTCAGGCTGGTTACCGTGAAAAATATGCTGGAGCACCTTCATCTCGGGATCAAACTCCGGATTTTGTGCTAAATACTGAATTCGCACATCGTTATTCACAGCAATATTGCCATCATCCGGCGGCTCCAACCCGGAAATTACTCGTAAAAACGTTGATTTACCGGTGCCATTTACACCGACGACCCCTATTTTGTCACGTTCATCCATACCAAAGGAAGCATCCTCAAACAACATTTTCTCGCCATAGCTTTTCGTTATATGTTCAACGGTCATAATATTCATACGGATTCCCTACTCTTCCCCAATTTTGTGATGCATCTTATTTATTTTAACACAGACACAACTAATGATTAAAAAAACCGTTACCTGAACAAAGTCAGTACGGTTTTTAGCAACAAGATGTCAGGATTTTTGCACCCCGGCTTCACAGCCATGCATAAATAAGTTAGCCGCTAATTCAGCCGTCTGATCCACGTCACATTCGTGGAAATCTTTATTCAAAAAAATATCCATTTTCAGACGTTCCATCATACCAATGAATGCCTTCGCATGAAACTCGGGCTGCTGTACACCCTCTGACGCCAGTTTATTTTTGACCAAATCGGTATAGTCCTGAATAAATCCCCGCATAAACTCCATTAGATCGGGATCACTGTTCGGAGTCATAAAAAATAATTTAGTATGCTGCTTGCGCTTGTAATAGTAGTGCAGATGCAAATTTGCCATCCGCAGCAGTCCCTCTCCCAAAGTACGATTAACTAATGCACCTTGCATTTCGGCTAGGTATTGCTCGCAATCTCTACGTGTGACTGCTGTAAATAGCTGCTCTTTGCTTTTAAAGTACAAGTATACTGTGCCTTTGGCAACTCCAGCTTGTTCTGCAATCTCGGAAATTTTGCTTTCATAAAAGCCCTTGGTGCCGAAGACTGTATAAGCGGCGTCCAAAATGGCTTCATATTTATCTCCGCGTATATCACCCATCTTCGCACCTCCCTATACAATGATTAAGCACGGTCAATTCTAAAACAGTTATTTCCTTGTAACGATCTCCAGCCCCGTGTTCAGAGTATAAAGAAAATACCTACAAGAGCGACCAATCCTCCGAAAATAGAACTAATACTATTCACCCGATCATTACTCATCCAACGCCAGCCCCGCACATAGATCGTCGTTTGTCCACAATGCGAGTCTACTTCTACTTCCCGTCCGCAAACCGTGCAGGAACGCATCATTTGCACCGTAGCACCAAGATAGGAATCAGCAAAGGCCCCGGCGCTGCCGGATATACCTCCAATCAGTGCCCACAGCCATAACGGTAAGCCCGGCGTTCCTATGGCGTGTCCAAAGCCCCATGCACCTATTCCGATCAGTACGCCCCCAGCCAAGGCCGCAGCCGTTCCCAATACAGATACTCCTCCTGAGGTTCCGGGTGCCAACACCTTCCCGTTAAGCACCGAACGGGGCGGCTTACGACTCAGACTGCCAAATTCCGTTGCCCACGTATCGGATGTGACCGTAGCCATGACACCGACAAAAGCCAGTTGCCAGGCAACATGGGGCCATATCGCATAACCCAGGCATAGCAGCATACCTAATCCCCCATTGGCCCATACTTGGCCTGCATCCCGGTTGCCGGTTTTGGCATATGATTTTTCGAGCTCTGCCTTGCGCTCCTTTTTGAACCTCGACAGGAGGGTCGACGTGATAAAGAACAGGAGCAATGTGCCAAACCAGAACAGATTACCCGCCCCATAATACACGGTTCCCATCAGTACAGCCGCGGCAAAGCCAGATAAAGTTAAGGATTTTTTATAAAATGCAGCCCCCGCCACCACAGCAGCACAAAGCAATCCGATGATCCAGTCCATGATATCCCCCCGCTTTTGAAATGAATCTCCGTTTTTTGTTTTTTTGTTCTGTATATTATTGTACAACGCTCAACGCTTATATAAAAGCCGTGTCCCATGCTTTGGCACAGGACACGGCCCTCACAATGCTTATCTACGGGAATCGCTCTTTACTTCCCAACCACCAAAAACATTCCTTTTTTTAATCATCTTCATTGATGCCGTCCATTGATCCGTTTATGCGATGGTGAAGCTTCCCTGACGATCACTCCCCCAGAAAAGCTCAAAGCGCTCCCCGCTCGTTGTAGGTCCTACACCTGCCGGAGTGCCTGTAAAAATGATATCGCCCTCACCCAGCCCATAATGAGTCGCTATATATTCAACGATATGCTGGATGGAAAAAATCATATCCTTAATATGTCCGCGCTGCACTTCCTGTCCATTTTTGAGCAAGAAAAAATCCTGCTGCTCCAGCATGTCCAATTTCTCTAAAGGCAGGAATGGTGTCACGGGAGCAGACGATTTAAACCCTTTGGCAGCAGTCCATGGATGGCCTTTTTTCTTGAGAACACTTTGTACATCACGCAGGGTAAAATCAATGCCGAATGCAAAAGCGTTCAGACACGTATCTGCGGACATGCCTGGTTCGTAATTACGCCCTACAGCCACAACCAGCTCAGTCTCAAAATGAACTTCCCCTTGCCCCTGGGGAAGCTCCAGCGTGGCACCATCCAGCGGCACAACCGCATGAGATGGCTTCAAAAAAATCATCGGTTCTGTGGGAACCTCATTACCCAGCTCCTCCGCATGCAGCTTATAATTGCGTCCGACACAGTAAACATTACGAATTTCTACGTTCATTACGATCCGTCACCCTTCCCGCGTATGTAGCCCAATTGTTTAACGAATAAGTTTACATATATAGTGCCACATCCGGTGCTTGGAAAGCAAAAAAACCTGCTCCCAGCGATCCGGCCAATTAGTACAAATTAACAATTCAGGATGCAATGAGGACAATCTCCGCATAATACGGCGGTCATCCACCGTCCACGCCATGACAGTAATACCACGTCCGGTGAGATCTTTCATCAGGTTTCGATCCAAATGCGGATAGCCCATGGATAAAAAAGAGCATTGCAGCTCCTCCAGTTGCTTCGCCAAATCATCTGGACGCGCGTCGATAATCAATCCGGTACGGATCTCAGGAGCCAGCTCCTTAGCCCGGCGTAAAGCGGCACGCTCAAAAGAGGTCAATACCACCTCTCCCTCCATCCCCCTCATCACAATTTCACGGAGTACGGCTTTCTCCAGTCCCGGATACATATCGCCCGCTGTTTTAAGCTCAATATTGAGCGATACGCGGCCACGACATAAATCCAGTACCTGTGCGAGGGAAGGAATCATTTCTCCACGGTATTCTGCATTTTTCCAGCTACCCGCATCAAGTTGTTGCAGTTCTTTCCAGTCCGAATCCTTTACCCGGCCCTTTCCATTCGTTGTTCGCTCCAGTGTAAAATCATGAATAATCACCGGAACACCGTCCTTCGACAGCTGTACATCCAGCTCAATCCAGTGTACAAACGGCTGCTCCATCGCAAGCTTAAAGGCTGCCATCGTGTTCTCAGGAGCAATCCCCGAAAAACCGCGGTGAGCCACGCACAAATGATTCATCCCCGTTATGACCTCCATCCACAAAGGACTTCCTCATACGATCGTTCCGTCAATTCCCATATTAAAAATTTCTTTCGAACTTCTATTGAGCGCTTACCTTACCATCCGTCCCTATCGAGACATTTCCCGGTGACAGTGCCGCTACTCTCTGCAAAATTTTGCTGGCCTCCGCATCCTTCAATGGGATCGGTTGACCCAGCTCCGCCCGGTAAGGGGTCAGCTTCATGTCGCAAGCCCCATTTCGGGTACAGGTTGCCTGAAATATCGCTGTATCCCAAGTGGCTGGCACCGTTGATTTAGAAAAAATAAAATTGCCTGTGCTATATGCAATCCATTTACCTTTATATTGCTCCATCCCTTGAAGCACATGAGGGTGACCGCCAATGACCAGATCGGCCCCAGCATCAATAAAAGCGTGCGATAACTCGGTTTGATGGGGCTCCAGCGCAGTGGCACGCTCCTTCCCCCAATGGGCAATGACAATGACCAGATCGGCCTGCATTCGTGCCTCACGGATGGACTTCACAATAGCGGTCGAATCATAGGCCCCTGCTACACCGGGCTGTTTGGCGCCCGCATTCCAGTTGGCTTCAGGCATGACCCGTGTAGCCCCCAACAACGCAATTTTGATCCCTTTACGTTCAAAATAGTGCGGCGCATACGCTTCTTTTGCGTTACGTCCGGCTCCAACGTGCGCTATAGCCTTTTCATTTAGATATTTCAGTGTATCCAGTAATCCGCCTGTGCCTTGATCCAAAATATGATTGTTGGCCAAATTTACAGCGTCTATCCCTGCCCCAGCCAACGCAGTTAACGCCTTGGGCGAAGATTTATACACATACGTTTTATTTAACGCACCAACACCATTCGTTGTCACCGGCGTTTCCAAATTGGCAATCGTCAGATCGTCTTTATGAAACAGGTTTCCGAGATATTGATATGGAAAATCAAATCCGTTCTGCTCCAATCGCTGCTCAACTTTACCGGAGAACTGCACATCCCCTACAAAGTGAAGCGTGACTGCCGGGGAAGCGGCTCCGTCCGTTTTGGACCTTCTTACATCTTTCGTCCCTTCCTTATCAGCGGGTGGATCACCATCGGATACCTCCTTATTCGGCGTATCGTTCCCTGCTTCCCCGTCTTTCCCCGAGGATAATTTTGCTCCTGAGGAACTACCTTCGGAAGCATTTGTGTCAGACGTTGTCGCGGGACGACTGCTTGTGTCTGTAGCAGCAGCTTGCTTCGTTTCATCGTCAGCAAATTGCTTATCTACATTGGGGCCTTCGTCCTGTTGTTTATTTGACAAGGCTGTAACATTTTCGCTCACCGAGGGAGTAGTAGAGTGCTCTTCACTAGCAGATCCCGTTTGGATTTTCTTCTTAGTTTGCGAATACCCGGCGTTTTCCGCAAGAGAGCCACTGTTGTCGCGTTCAAATATGTAATAATAACCGAAAAGACCTACAATCATAAACAGCAGGACCAGATTCGTAATGATCCATGCCTTGCCTATTTTTGGTTTTCTTGCTTTCTTCCGACTTTCATTTCTCTGTGATCTGGGAGGGTACATTCTTCACTCCTTCTATGCTATTGCATATGGATGACTTCCTTATTAGCTGGCGAATTTTACACCTTCTCCATTATATATCAAATTTCAATATAAATAGAACCCCTCGCCTGGATCGCGAAGGGTTCATGATCGAACATTTACACCTGTACCTTGACCGCTTCCTGCTGTGCCGTTTGGACGGCATGGGAGGCCCATTCCTTGGCCTGACGGATGCAATCCGGTAAACCGATCGCATCATAGCCAGCGCCCAAAACATATACTCCCGGCATGGCAGTGCGTAACTCTTCTCGCAGATCAGCTATAGCCTGCGGGTGCTCTACCGGATATTGCGGCATGGAATTGCGAAGACGTGTAATTTCCGTGAACAGCGGAGTCGCTGTAACTCCCATCATCTCTTTCAAATCTTTACGTACCAGCGCAATCAGCTCATCATCCGGTAACTCTACAGTTTCTTCAGCTCCTGCTCGCCCTACATAACAGCGCAACAGCACCTTATCGTCCGGGCTGGTATGTAGCCACTTGGCAGACGTCCATGTACAAGCTGTCACGCTGCGTCCTTCTTTGCGAGGAACCAGAAAACCGGAACCGTCAAAGACGTTCTCAATATCTGTTTTATCGAAGGCTATGACCACGTTCGCTACGGATACATAATTAACGGCTTCCAATGCAGCCACATTTACATGATCTCGCAATAGAGGCGCAGCGGCAAAGTTAGGAGTCGTTACAAAAATATCGTCCGCCTCCAGCGTCTCTCCATTGTCCAGCATAACGCGATATGGGCTACCTTCACTTTCCGTTGTCTTTGTGAATTCTGTAACAGCAATTCCGGTGCGTAAATCACAGTCATACAAATCATTCAGCAGCGCATGCACCAAACTTTGCAAGCCTTGACGGAAGGTCAAAAAGGCGCTTTTTTTCGTACCTGTATGCGTTTCAGCTGGTTTTCTTCCTGTCATCATCCCGTGAATGAGGCTGCCGTATTGCTGCTCCACCTCAGCAAATTGTGGGAAAGTTGCCTGCAAACTTAGCGTCTTCATGTTGGCAGCATAGATCCCCGCCAGCAGTGGCTCGGTTACATTTTCCAGCACTTCTTTGCCCAGTCGGCGTTCAATAAAATCACCTAACGCCTCATCTCCCGGTACACGACGAGGCGGAATGACAAAATCCATCATAGCCCGCATTTTCCCGCCCAAAGAGATCAAGCCGCTGCGCAAAAATGGTTTCAGTTCCGTTGGAATGCCCAGCACTAGCCCAGGAGGCATCGGATGAAGCTGTCCTTCATGCAAAATGTATGTCTTTTTAGCCTCAGGGTTCGTACTTACCAGCTCATGATCCAGCTCCAGCTCTTTCGCCAGGTCTATCATGGCCGTTTTACGGGCCAGAAAGGAATCTGGCCCCTTTTCAATTACAAAACCATCTTTATGCAACGTTTCAATTTTTCCGCCCAGCACAGGAGCTTTCTCCACCAGCGTAATTTGAGGTGTATAACCAGCTTCTTTGTACATTTTCCGTGTATAAAAAGCAGCGCTAAGCCCGGTCAAGCCTCCGCCTACAATCACAATATTACGTAATTTTTGCTCCATTATGTCCTCATCCCTTTTTCCATTGGTCTATGATGACATCACTAAGCGTCTCCATATACAGTGGATCACTGTTGAGTGAATCAATGCGCTGAAAACGCATATCCAATTCCTTCGCCAAAGCCTGCGCTTCAATATCCAGATCGTATAACACCTCTAAGTGATCAGAAACAAAGCCAACTGGCGCAGCCAGCACATACTCTACTTGCTCTTCCTTAAGACTGTGCATGGTATCCAAAATGTCTGGCCCCAGCCATGGCTCTGCTGTACGACCGGCACTTTGCCACGTAAACTGCCAGTTTGTAATTCCCGCCTTGTCCGCAACAGCCTGCGAAGTAGCCATTAATTGCTCCACATAGGGATCACCCATAGCCAAAATCCGCTCAGGCAAGCTGTGCGCACTGAATAGAACACGAACCTCGTCCCGCTTGGCTCCTGCTTCTTCAAAAAGCGCCAGTTTTGCGTTCACACGCTCAGTCAGCGTCTTAATCAGCTTTGGGTGAAGATAATAGCTCTCCACAAATGATATGACCAGATCCAGTTCCTGTGCCTTGGCCTCTGCGCGCTTGATATAAGTACCTACACTCATAACGGAATAATGCGGAGCCAACACGACACCCACCGCTGTACGAATGCCATCTTGCACCATCGCTTCCACACCGTCCTCAATAAACGGTTTGGCATGTTTGAGTCCCTGATAACAAACAAATTCAATGCCCGGGTTGCGATTTTCCCGATTTAAGGTTTCCTGCAGGTTTTGAACCTGCCGATCCGTATTCTGACGCAGCGGAAACACACCGCCCACAATGGCTTCATAGCGATCCTTTAATTCCTTTAACTGTTCCGGCGAGGGAGCATTACCGCGACGAATATGTGTGTAATAGGCTTCCACCTGATCCAGACTCTCCGGCGTCCCGTAGGACATGACCAGTACACCCACTTTGGTTTTCATTAGCAGATCACCTCTTACATTTCTAATGTATTAATTCTTTGACAAAACGGAGTGGGAATACTCGTGTACATACTCGGTAAGCTCTCTTAGCTTATCTAGCGAGGCTTCAGGAAATAAGCCGTGACCGAGATTAAAAATGTAGCCCGGTTCCAAGATGCCTTCATCTACAATGGTTTTCGCATACTGCTTGATAACATCAATCGGCGCAGTAAGCACATAAGGATCCAGATTTCCCTGTACACCAAAACCGTTCCCCAAGCGACGACGTCCTTCAGGTATACTTACCCGCCAGTCCAGTCCAATCACATCCGCTTTTATCCCACTCAAGTGCGGGAGCAATTCACCAGAGCTTACGCCCGGAAAATAAATTTTAGGTACATCCATATCAGATAACTCATGGAAAATACGTGTAATGGTCGGCAGCACAAAAGTTTGAAAATCATAAGGCGAGAGCGCACCTACCCAGCTATCAAACAATTGAAAAGCCTTACCGCCGTTAGCGATATGGGCCCGCACGTATGTAATAACCATATCCCCTAGCTTATCCATCAGACGATGCCACAGTTCAGGCTCTCCATACATCATCGCTTTGGTGCGAATATATCCTTTGGAGGGTCTTCCCTCTATTAAATAGCTTGCAATTGTAAAAGGCGCTCCAGCGAACGTGATCAATGGCACGTTCAGCTCACGGTCCAAAATACGGATCGTTTCCAAAATATGACCCAAATCGCGTTCCACATCAATCGGACGCAGATTGTCTACGTCTGCAGCTGACCGGATCGGATTATCAATAACCGGGCCAATATTTTTGACAATATCAAAATCAACCCCTAGCGAGGCTACCGGATTCATAATATCAGAATATAAAATTGCAGCGTCCACCCCAAGCTTGCGCACGGGCATCAACGTCACTTCTGCGGCCAACTCGGGCTGGCGACAAATTTCAAGCAACGTGTATTTTTCTTTAATTTTGCGATACTCAGGGTCATACCTTCCGGCCTGCCGCATGTACCATACGGGAATATGATCCACAGCCTGCTTGCGGCAAGCTCGGATAAAAGTATCATTGTAGGTCATGACTTCAGCCTCCAGTTCGAATCATAAATACTATATTTTAATTATGCCCTTTTTCAAGAGTCGTAACAACCGCCGCTCTCGAACAAACCATGACAAACCCATGACATTTGGATAAAGTTTCAATGAAGTGTGCTATACTAGAGAAATGGCTTTTTTAAAGCTCCGGGGAAGTTATACATTGATAAATATGATTACAACAGGATGAGAATGGCAGAAAGGAAGTGAAAGCACATTGAAAACGTGGGAGACGTGGAAAATCAATCTCATTGTGCTTTGGTTCGGTCAGTTTCTGGTCAATGCGGGTATTACAATGATTACTCCGTTCCTCGCCCTGTATCTGGCTCAAGACCTTCATGTAAAGGGAGAGCACGATATTGGTTTATGGGCCGGAGTTATTTTTGCCGCTAACTTTTTGACCTCATTTATGTTCCAGCCTTTGTGGGGCAAGCTGGCTGACCGATATGGACGTAAAGTCATGCTGCTTCGCTCGGGCTTCGGTATGGCCCTGGTCATCGGATGTATGGGTTTGGTCACCCACCCATGGCAACTGCTGGCGCTTCGCCTGCTAAACGGTACGATTTCTGGTTTCAATCCGGCTTCTATTTCCCTAGTGTCGGGTACCACCCCCAAAGAGCGAACCGGATTTGCTATGGGGATTATGCAATCCGGTCAGATGGCTGGCACGATTCTCGGCCCTCTGCTAGGCGGATTTTTGGCTGACTGGGTCGGATTCAGACCGATCTTTTATATTACAGGCGCTTTAATTTTTATAGCCTCGCTCATCGCAATGTTTCTGGTTAAAGAAGATTTCAGCAAAGCCGAAGCCGCACGCACTCCGCAAATTTCGGTTCTTGCCGGATTAAAGGAGCTAAGCCATACGCCCCAGCTTCCAGCTTTGTTCACCGTAACGTTCCTGCTCCAGTTTGCCATGATCAGTACGGTATCTTTGCTGCCGTTATATGTGCAAAAGCTGTATGGGTCGGCAGAAGGAATTGCGCTGATTGCCGGTTTCGTTACGGCCATTACAGGCGTATCCAATATGGTTGCTGCACCGCTCCTTGGAAGATTGAGTGACAAGATAGGAGCGCACAAGATCTTGACCATCGCACTGCTCGGAACGGCGGTTATGCTCATTCCGCAGGCTTTTGTCAATGAAGTGTGGCAACTTGTCATTATCCGTTTTTTCATGGGTGTGTTTATGGGCGGTCTGCTACCAAGCGTAAATGCGCTGATTCGCACGTACACACCGGAAGGAATGGAAAGCCGCTCTTTCGGCTTCAATACCAGTTCGCTGGCGCTCGGGAATATGCTGGGTGCTGTCATTGGCGGGGTGCTATCCGGGTTTATTGGCATCGAAGGACTGTTCATCATGTCAGGTGCCCTGCTGATCGTCAACATAATCTGGGTACGCATGAAGCTTTATGATCGTAAGGCTACGCCTGATTTCAGGTAAGATAACCTTTGGGTAAGACAAGCCTGCCTTAACAGACAAGAACCTCCGCTCCACGTTGCTGTGGACAAGGAGGTTCTTTTTGTACAACTATACATAGGGAATGTACGCTATTTAACTCGAGCCAACGCCAATCCATCGTAAGCTGGCAAAAGCGTACTGACCAGCCGCGGGTCCGTTGCTATCGTTTCGTTAAAACGTCTCACAGCCTGTACCGCAGGGCCGTTCTTGTCCGTATTCAGCGTCCGTCCGCGAAGGAAACAGTTATCTCCCGCAATAATGGCGCCTGGATTCGCCAGAGAAATCGCATACTCCAGATACACCGGGTAATTTTCCTTATCTGCATCAATGAAGAAAAAATCGAAAGTTCTTCCCTCATCCTGAAGCTCCTTCAGGCTGTCCGCTGCGGGTCCGATACGATATTCGACACGGTCACCGTAGCCGTTGTTTTCCATATGTCGATGTGCCAGCGCTGCGTACGCTTCTTTCAGCTCCAGTGACACAATTCGGCCCTTTTCTCCCAGCCCACGTGCCAGACATAATCCGCTATATCCGCCTAATGCGCCGATTTCCAGTACCTGCTGTGCGCCAGAAACTTCAATCAGAAAGGTCAACAGTTTTCCATAAGGGTGAGCAACGGATACCTCCGGCATACCTTCTTTAACGATAGCCTCCCTGATGCTGCGCAGCGCTTCATCCTCCTGTACCAGCTGGTCTACATATTGTTCAGGCGTCATATTTGGTGTGATTTCCACGTTTCATCTCTCCTTCTTGCTTTATCATAACGCAGGTTGGACGCGGTGTCCTTCGTAAATTATTTACCTTAATGATTTGTCTCTTTGAGTACAATGACCTATACTATAGGGATTGAACCAAGCTTACATGATTATGGGACGGAGTGAATACGTTTAATGACTCAACTGCAACTAATTGCAACTGCGCCGATGGGACTCGAAGCCGTCGTGGCCCGGGAACTTAGAGAACTCGGGTACGAGGATCTGACCGTCGAAAATGGCCGCGTCGTTTTTTCCGGAGATTATATGGATATATGCCGGTGTAACCTGTGGCTTCGTACATCAGACCGCGTTCTTATTAAAATGGGTGAATTTGCTGCAACTACCTTCGACGAGCTGTTCGAGGGTACCAAAGCATTGCCTTGGCAGGATTGGATTCCTGTAGATGGTGAATTTCCCGTAGAAGGACGTTCGCACAAATCACAGCTTAGTAGCGTACCAGCCAGTCAGGGAATCGTCAAGAAGGCGATTGTAGAAAAGCTCAAGGAAACCTACCACACAGATTGGTTTGCTGAGGATGGCCCTCGTTACGTCATTGAGGTCATTCTATTGAATGATCGTGCATTGCTAACGCTTGATACGACCGGTCCAGGATTGCACAAACGCGGCTACCGCAAGCTCGTTACAGAGGCGCCTCTCAAAGAGACAATGGCTTCTGCTCTTATTCAGCTTAGTCGCTGGAGCCCCGATCGACCGTTCTATGATCCGTGCTGCGGTTCCGGTACTTTATTGGTCGAAGCTGCCCTGCAAGCCTGGAACATTGCGCCAGGCCTGAGACGTACCTTTAACTCGGAAGACTGGCCTGTCATTGGCAGGGAATTATGGAATCAGGCTCGCGACGAGGCGATGGATTTGACCCGCGATGACATTCCTTTTGAGATTGCAGGTAGCGATATCGACCCGAATGCCATACAAGTTGCTGAGGCAGCTGTAAAAGCAGCAGGCTTTGCTAAAGACATCTCACTTAAGGTGATGCCTGTAACTAAAGTCAGACTTGAAGGACAATATGGTGTGATGATTACAAACCCACCTTATGGCGAGAGACTGAGCGAGCAATCCGAGGTGGAAAAGCTGATCCGTTCACTTGCACGCACAGCAGCCGAGATGAAGACTTGGTCCTTCTTTGCCATCAGTTCCACCAAGCAATTTGAGCATTATTGGGGCCGTAAAGCAGATAAGCGCCGTAAGCTGTTTAACGGCCGGATCGAATGCCAATACTATCAGTATCTGGGCCCTCTGCCTCCGCGCCGCAAAGATACTTCGCCGTTGCAGTCCTAAATAGATGGAGCTCAGGCCAGGAAACGAACCTTCTGTTCGTTCTTCTGGCCTGATTTGTGCTGTACTTTCTTTACTTAATCATTGAAATGTGCGGGATGAGCGCTATAATAATTAAAGGCATTTCGGTTTAACATTACGTTAATATGTAGTTTATACTAGCCGAACATTTCTGCCGGAGGGGGTAAAGTGTTGGTTATTCGCACGGCCAGTGCAAGTCGCACTGGTAACATGTTCAGCAGAATGCTGCTGTCTCGATATTTCGGATTAGGTCTGTTTTTTGTATTTATGATTGGCAAGCTCGTACTGATTCACTATAACCTGCATGCCCAAAATATTGACATGAATCCGCTGGATTACGTCATCGCTATTGGTTCGCTCTTACTTGTGAGCTTCTGGACCTTGTGGCTGTCACGTCGCGGACGTTTGATTGCTCTTGTGGTGCTCGATATTTTGCTCACCGCGCTCATTTATTCCGACATGGTTTATTATCGGTATTTTCAGGATTTCATTACGATTCCTGTCTTACTTCAAGCTGGACAAGTTGATTCTCTGGGCGGAAGTATCGCATCCCTTATGTACTGGAGGGACATTTTCTTTTTTGCAGACTGGATTCTATTCATTCCGTATGTAATATTTGTGGCTTCCTTACGGCGTCGGTTTACAACGAATGATACTTACTTAGAAGCATCCCGAAGCTCGTTCACTAAGAGGTTTCTGCTTCGCTTCTCCAAAGGGGCATTGGCCTTCCTGATTGGCTATGTATTGACATTTGGGCCGATCAAATATTATACCTCCACATGGGCAACCGGCATATTTGTCGGCAACTGGTGGTCGATGGCCTTGTACAACGTAACCGGATTAATCGGATTTCATGGATATGACATCTACCGCTATGGTCAAGATCATCTTGGACCCCAGCCTACATTGGCTCAAGCGGAATCCGATAAGGATAAGGAATGGTTTAATCAGCACCAGAAGTTACTTCAGGTAAAAAATGACCTCTCCGGCAAGTATAAGGGCAAAAATGTGATGGTCATTCAAGCTGAAGCGTTCATGAACTTTTTTATCGGCAAACAGATCAACGGTCAAGCGATTACGCCTAACTTCGACAAACTGACGAAGGAAAGCATGTATTTTAACAATTATTTTCACCAGACTGCGCAGGGCCGTACTTCGGACGCGGACTTCTCTACACATGCTTCGCTGCATCCGCTCCCTACAGGTTCGGTATTTATCCGTTATGCGGACCATAAATTCGATACGTTGCCTTCTATTTTGAAGGATACTGGGTATAGTCCCAATGCGTTTCACGTGTACGACAGCAGCTTCTGGAACCGTTACACAATGTATAAGGCGATGAACTATGACAAGTTCTATAGTAAAAAAGATTTTAAAATAGATGAGCCCCTGGGCTGGTCACTGGGAGACAAATCCTTCTTCCGCCAAACGCTCAATGATCTCACCACCGAAGTCAAGCAACCTTTCTATGCCTATATGGTTGGCATTTCCAGCCATCATCCGTACAACCTGTCCCCTGATGCAGTAGATTTGGACGTTGGCGAGTTTGAAGGCACGATGTTTGGAGACTATCTAAAGTCCGTCCATTATGTAGATGAAGCACTGGGCGAATTGGTAGATCAGATGAAGAAAGACGGATTGTGGGATAATACGATCCTGATGTTTTATGGGGATCATGACAATTCAATTAAAGACAAAGCACTGTATGAAAAGTTTTTAGGCAAGCCACTCACAGATCTAGACATGCAGAAAATCATGAATCAGGTGCCATTACTTGTGCATCTTCCTGACGGAAGTCATGCGGGAACGTATACGGAACCGGCAGGCCAGTTGGATTTGACGCCTTCCGTAATGCACCTGCTTGGGATTTCTACAAAACCATATCATTTTATGGGAAACGATCTGTTTAGCGGGAAGCCTCGTATGGTCGTGCTGCGTAGTGGTGCTTTCACAGATGGCCGAGTATACTACATTCCATCTGAGGACGGCACATTCTCCAAAGGGACCTGTTACAACCTGAATACAGGCCAGCCTACAGATGTGAATGCCTGCGGGCCGGGCTATACCGAAGCTCTCAATCGGTTGAACATATCCGATCAGGTCATCACATACGATCTTATTCGCGAATGGGAACCCCAAACCAAGAAGTAACGATGTCCTCATGTAACCAATAGACTTTCTGTGGGAGGTTGCTGACATAGCATCCTCCCCGAACTCTTTTAAGGATGCCGATCGCATAACCGCCCTGTATATAACAAAAAAGCACGATCCATCAGCTTGTAAGTGCTGTGGATCGTGCTTTTTTATATGGATTGTCACTCGACTGCGCTCGTTACCATTCACAAATGCTTAGGAACGCAACGTTTTTTTAGCCTGTTCAAGCCGTTGTACCTCTTCACCAAGCATGTCCTCCGCAACTTCTACTGCATCGTCACCGAGGCTACCCTTCGCCTGCTGTATGGCATGCTCCGCATGAGTGCGAGATTGCTCCGCTTGCTCAATCAGTTGCTCAGCCGGATGTGACAATGCCTGAGACACGGCATGGTGGAGCTTGTCCACCGAGTTTTGTGTTTGAGCCTCAACACTGTGATTGTCGAGATTGGAATCATATTGGGCCATGAGTCACTCCTCCTTCTGGGCAGTGTTCTACATCCATTAGCATGGATCAGAAGGAGGGGAACTATTCAAAAGTTGCGAATGCTGCGTACTGGAACTATTTTATAAAACGCGCAGCCTTCTCCAATACTTCATCCTCTGTGGGTGCACTCACATAACGTCCGTTCACATACACAAACGCCCGTTTTCCGCAAGGACCGCAATACGATTTGCAGCCGATTTTGATCTCGGCATCTGGTGCCATTTTTTGCAACTTGGGCAAGATCGTTTTCAAGCGAATATGATTGCATTCATCACATACGCGAATATCATTGGCCATCTGTCATCCCTCCGCGCTCCGGCTTAGTGGTCGCCGTGATTACCTTGGGAAGGGTTAGTAATGACAAATCCTTCTTCGGGAAAGTACAAGTAATCGATTTTTACACCATCCAGCAGCGGCTGGCCGTTTTCCAAAATTACATCAATGCCTTTATCTGTAGATACGACAGTATCTGTTTCTTTAGGCGTGTCCAAATCCAGCCCGTAATGAGCATGATCTCCATGAGCATGCGTAATAACAACGCGCAAGCTCTTCCCTTGGTTCTCTTCCTTATCCAGTTCAAGTTTCAATACTTTAGCTGCGTTACGAGTAATTTTGCAGTTCATCAAACTTCATCTCCTTCATATTCATTAAATGAAATGTGGTTCATTGGATAACATATCCACACCACACAACCTAGCGGGTAAAATCAACAACTCAAATAATTAGCCTCTATCCTGGAGGGAAAGAGGTAGTACAACAGCATAGCTGCGCCTGAATCATCATCATGATCCGATAGATCACAATTATGTTCAGCATAGCAAAAGGCAATATTCCTATTGTAAAGAAAATCGCAAAAAATCGCAATCACGAAATTCATAGCTTAAATCTACCGAACACGTACGTGCTGCTTTTCAAGCACATCGGGATATTTTCGTTCAGCCCGGGTTACAAACCAATTCATAAGCAATAGTGTCACACCAATGTCGTCAATGGGCATAAATGGCATGACATCAGGGAGTACCCAATAGAGCAACACAGGCACCGCAAAAAGTAATTTTTCACCCAGAGGAATCCTCGAAGAAGTAATAAATCGGGGCATTCGACGAAATACATGTGACCATTGACGGAGAGATAGTAATCTTTTCCACTTCATAGGTTGTTCACTCCATTTCCAATGCTCCTAAGTATATATACCCCATTGAAGGGACATGTAAAGAGGAACACTTGTAAAAAACGTGTTCCTCCTAATACGCGCAAATGATTCAATACGTTTCAGCAGGCTCAATCTTTTACCATGACAGCACTGTTGCCATTAACATGCCAACTTCTGCTGCAATATCATCATAATCACGCATGGGCAGTGGATTTACGCCTAGACCGACTTCAACGGTAAAACCCGGTTTACCAAACCGCTGTATAAACCAATCCTTATATCCTGCGTCGCTACCACCCAGCTTTACCGCCCGGTACCCTGTTGCGGCAGCTAGCCGTAAGGCCCAATCTCGGCTCTCCTTAGGCTCTAGATCCCGATAATTCCAATAGATCTCCTGTCCCTGACTGTGTATGGATAGCACCATATCGAACTGTTCGCGCTCCGTCAGATCAGCAAGCGCCTTGGACTCTGGTTCAGACAAAGGTGCAGGTCCTGCATAGTCTCGTCGAGACGGACCTGTTTTACCGCGTCTGCGCACCTCCTCTTCCCAATACGCCGGAAATTGATCGTTGAGATCGACACCGCGAATGTTGGCCTTCCAGCCACGATAATCGGCACGCCCTTCATTCCATTTTCTGAGGTCATGATATAGCGGATGAGTTGGAAGTACACCCTGTTGCACCAGCTCTACTCCATCCGGGTTGACCATCGGTACCACCCATAAGGATGTATGCTCCAGCAAATCCTGTGGAGACCCCCCATACACCCATTGAGAAGTCCCAGCTTGTTCCCTCCGCTCACCGCGAAGCTGCCCATCTTCCTGTTCTCTAGTCCGACCAATCCCCTGTGCATATTGCTCTATAAAACGCAGCAAACTAGGCGTCGTCAGCCATTCGTTAGCATGTACAGAAGCATTGGCATGAATTTTCCTCGTTCCCTGCCCAATACGTACATAAGGGATATCCTTCCCCATGACACTGGTACCAATGCTGCCAACTTCAATAAACGGATATCTGTGGGCCAAGGCCGCTAGGTCTTCCTTTAAATCTTCATATCCATACTCTCCACGTAACCGTACAATCTGATCCTGATGGTCTTCAGGAATGACAATTGTTTTTCCTACCACAAAATCATGCTCTGCAAGTCCAGGATTGACCAGCCGTAGCTCATCAAGTTCCACACCAAACTGCTTGGCAATTTGTCTTGCATACTCACCAGGCTGAATAACGTATTTACGATCCGTAGACGGACGAATATATAGCACTTGACCACAAATCAGGTAGGGTTGCGTGGCGGCCCACGGATTATCTGCGATCAAAGTATCCGCCGATAGTTTAAAAGCCGAGGCGACCCGGTGTAATGTATCTCCTTTTTGAACGATATATTCCCTCATCTTCTACGCCCCTTCCATCTGCCTTACTGCATGTTATGCAGACGCGGCGTGTCTTGATGTAGCGAAAAGCAAAACAACCGACTTCTTTTGTCCAATGACAAAAAAAGTCGGCTGTCTCGTTAATCCAGATTGGTGACTTGCCAGACGACAGGTGTTTGTCGAATTTGCTCTCCGAGCCACTGCGCGGCAATGCGCTGGAACAATTCCGGATCGCCGGAACAAAAAAGCTGATGCACCGGCGTTTCGTCCCCAGCCTCTAACTTGCCCTTGTTATACAAAATGGTACTCGTCTCACGAGCCGTTTCATCTGCCGAGCTAATTAGCTTCACCGTAGGACCCATGACTTCCTGAATCGTTTCCTTCAAAAAAGGATAATGCGTACAACCAAGAATCAGACAATCAATCGGATACATTTGAATAGGTCTCAATGACTCCTCCACAACCTGCGATGTCGTCTCGGAGCGGAACAACCCTTGTTCCACCAAGGGCACAAGCGCAGGGCAAGCATGGCTCACAACTTCTACATAGGGAGACAACTGCTTGAGCGCAGCTGTATATGCTCCGCTTCGAATCGTACCGACAGTCCCAATCACCCCGACATGCCCGGTAGCGGTCGCGCTGATCGCAGCACGAGCCCCGGGATGGATAACTCCGATCACCGGAATGGATACCTTTTGGCTTATATAGTCCAATGCCGCGGCTGTTGCCGTGTTGCAAGCAATAATAATGACTTTCGGATCAAATTGAATCAGAAAATCAACCATTTGCTCTGTGAATTTTTTAACCTCTTCCGATGGTCGGGGGCCATACGGGGTGCGCGCAGTGTCTCCAAAATAAATGATTTTTTCCCGCGGAAGCTGACGCATGACTTCTTTAACAACTGTCAAACCTCCTACTCCGGAATCCAATATTGCAATCGCTTGCTGCACGTACACACCGCTTCCTTTTTGTTCAAATATGAGTTGTTTCATCTCGGAAATCTATCCGTTGCTACATACCTTATGTCGTATTGGTGTAAAAGGTACCCCAAAAGATTACCCTAAAACGAGGAAGTGATCAACAAAAAAGGCTTCGCCCCAACGGGAGAAGCCAAGAATTCAAACTGTATTCCGTTGTTTCACCTACGTTTTACAGACAGTTACAGAGCATCTTCTTCCGTATCTTCTTGAACAGGCGCTGATGAAATGCTAACCTCAGGAATAATTTCACCCTTTTTACGCCATTGCCCGATTTCATGAATGACGGCTGAGGCTGTCTCCTTAATTTTGTCAGTATACTCAATTGAGGTGTCTGAAATTTTCCCCGCAAGCTCCTGTCCCTTATCACTCACGTGGCGCGCCTGATCTGTAATATCCTGACGCAGCTCACGACCTGATTTAGGGGCAAATAACAACGCAGCAACCGAACCAGCAATGCTGCCTGCCAACGCGCCACGGATAAAGCTTTTGTAGTTCTCCTTCATCATCATCTCTCCCTTGTGCCCGGGCGAATGCCCATCTGTTAGTGCATTATAAGCACGGAGAGCTTGTCATGATACAGAGAACAAGCCAGAAAAGTTTTTACTTTTTTTTGGAGCGGATACGGTACAGGCAGCAACGACCTCCATCCGCCAAACAATCCTCACGGACAACCTCGGCATCAAGCAGTTCCTCAAACATTTGCTGCTCGCATTCACAAGCCTTGCGGTAACGGCCTGCAATTTGAGAGATGGGACAATTGTACTCCATAATAGAGTAACTACCATCTTCTTCCTCACGCCACTCTGCCATATAACCGGAAGCGTTCTGGATGCCCGAAAGCTTTTCCACACGTGAAGCCAGTGTAGTCTCACTCTCCATGTGAGGGGCGTAGCGTTTCATCATTTTACGTTTTCTACCATCAAACAGAGAATGAACAGCTTCCATTCCCTGCTCTTCATCCAGTTCTTCTAACAGTTCCAGTAACAGATGATCATAATTGCGAGGAAACTGCTCGCTTCCCTGCTCGCTCAGGCTATACAAAAACGTCGGGCGTCCCATCGCCTGTCGCACGATCGTAGCCACAATCAGACCATCCTGCTCCATCAATTTGAGATGCCTGCGCACCCCCATTTCGGTAATGCCCAATTGAGCTGCCAAGCTTCCGACGCCCACAGGTCCCTGGGTTTTCAATAGTGTCATGATCATGCGCCTAGTGGGCATTTCGGGTACGATATGCTTATCCGTCACTTTTGCCTTTACACTCCCTCGGGCTGGGGACCCAATTCCTTATTTAAATAATCATGCACGTTAGATGCAAAAAGCTCCAGCAACCCAGGCAGCTTAGGTGTAAGCGGGTGAAGGCTTGTCCGGTCCCAATGGAAATACTCCTGTACTAAGGGTTTACGCAAGGCTACCAGCTCTAATAGCGAATGATATACGGTATCATCCAGTACACCTTCTTCATGAATGATACCGATAATATCCTCATAGCTACTGGCGTCGCGCATAATAAATCCGTCGATGATATAGCTTCCTACGTCCGTTACCGTCTCAATTGCCAGATGGAGGCAGCGCTCCTGCACTAGCCCCTGCAACAAATCGCCGTTCCAGGTGGCAGATGTCTGGCGGAGTCCGGCGACAATGTCGGGAACGGCCCCTAGTCGAAGCTCAATTTGTTCCCGGTTGACATAATACAAGGTCCTGCACCTCCAGTAATCGCTTTAGATTTCATAATCAACTGCGATAGATACGTCCTTCACTTCATTCATGTGTACAATAATTTCCTGATGCACAGGATGTACTTGATACGTTTGCAAGTCCTCCAATGTTTCGACAACAGCGGTAAGGGAAATATCATAAGAACGTTCCGAACGAATCACATCCGTACCTACTTCGAGTGACAGCAATTCTTTGATTTTGCCATTCATGCTGCGCAAAATGGATGCTGTATGCTCAATGCTTTCGGGGGAGCGGTCTTTCAATTTGAACAAAACAATATGTTTAATCATGCGTATAGGCTCCTTATCTTAAAATGTTCTCTTGAAAATTTTATCATAACGCCCCACATACGGAAAGAAACTTTGTAATTCTAGCGATCTTTTCCGCCATTTTTACCATCAGACTCCTTGTCCTTTAATAGGGCAAAAAAATTCTTGAGCTTCGGTGGGAGCGGCAGACCCATTCGTGAACAGTTTTCCGTAATAGAGATCAATTCGTTGGATAAATAAAAATACGTCGCCGCCCCTTTCATGATTTCGGTACCCATCAGGAGATCCACATGATGCGCCAAAGAAATCACCAATAGCATTAAAGCCTTTCTCGCCAACCCCCAAAAACCGGCTTTACTGCTTAAACCTTGCCCAGTCCTAATTGCTGCGGCGACTCCAGTCACATAGTCAACAGCCATTGCAACCGTGAATAGCACCATTAGCTGATTCCAGCCACCAAAGGCAAACGTAATAAGGGCTCCTGCGGTAGCGCAAATCATACTAAACATACTCGGATTAATATTCATACCTGCTCCTCCTCTCGGGGCGGTTATTGTAATATATGCAGCGACGTGGTAACCCGTAAAGTCATATGACCTGTGCATAGATATGAATTCATAGATTCATATAAAGCAAGCGGCAAACTTCACGATCCCGAGCAATACAACAAAAAACACCTTCAAAACCATTATAAAAATGGTTGTAAAGGTGCCTTACTTCCTTGTTGGGCAACGTAACGCTTGTTTATCCATTTTATCCAGTTTCCGCTTACCGTTTATATAAAAAAAACAGGCTGCCCTCTCTCAACAAAATGAAGTAGGGTAGCCCGCTTTTCTTTCATGCTATTCAATTAACGATGATCATTCCAAAAGTTAAGCGGAGTAAGGTCATCATTCAACGGCTCGAACGAATAGCCTTCTTTCTGCAAAGCCGCCATGATTTGTGGAAGCACCTTGATCGTAGATGGCTTATCATGCATAAGAACGACTGGTGTTCTGCCTTGCTTTTTCAATCTTCTAATATCACGTAGAACAGTCTGTACAAAATGCTCTGGATTTTTGGTATAACGCCAATCATTGGAATCTATGTTCCAGTCCCAAATATGATAGCCTGCACCCGTCAGTTGATCACGGTATGCTTTCTTTAAATATGGTTTGCTGCCATAAGGTGTACGAATTAAAGAAGTGCGTTTCCCTGTTGCCTGAAATAAAATCTCATTATCCTGATTCATTTCTGCCAGTGCTGCTGCCGGGGATGCATAAATTTTCTTCACCTGATGCGACATCCCATGCAGACCCAAACCGTGACCCGCCTCTACCATTCTTTTCATAACTGCACTATGTTGACGAATTTCAGGTCCCAGCATGAAGAAAGTAGCCTTCGCATTATATTTATCCAAAATATCCAACAGTTGCGAAGTGTGCGCCGTTGGGCCATCATCGAAGCTCAAATAAATCGTACGGCTGGATGATGAGGCAGTTCCCTTGTTGCCTGTATTGCTGGCTTTGTCCGGTTTGACAGCTGCATACTGTTTAATTTCTGTTGCGAATGTATTCAAAAACTGAGCATCAGACAAGCTAGCATTTGCGTTCTGAATTCGATATACATTGCTCGACGGGAACGTAATAATAAATCCAAAAGCATCCGCCAAAGTGCGGATAGGCACCATCGTACGTCCTCCGCGCTCAAACACATCACCCTTGTTCAACTCCAGCGTAAAGCTGCGATTATGTCCAGTCAGCACCAATGTGTTTCCGCTGGCTGAAGTAGTAATGCCCATCTTTTGCCCCAATGTAACGACAGGTACATACAACTTGTCATTTTTCATCACCGGCTGAACCGTATTCGAATCTAGCAACACATCATTGACCCCCAGCAAAGGAGCCTTCGCTTGCGCACTCGCCGTATTCGTATGTATGCCCAGCAGACCCAAACAACAGATTGCCATCAAGCACACTGCCATCCATTTTACTTTTAAAAGCTTCATCCACTACACCATCCTGTGCTGTATTTTATTATCTGCGGGAGCTATCTCTAGCTTGTCTATGAAGTTATACAGACATGACGATATAGACATGGCAATATAGACATCCACTCAACATGTAGAACATAAACGTATCTCAACCGTCTGAATCGGAACGTCTTTTCTTTCCCCCTATATATATTAATAGATTACCAGAGTATAGTAGGTAAATATAGTAAAACAATTTGAAAACAATCTCGCAACCCCCCTGCTAGAGAAAGTTACAAAGTTGTGAATAAATTTTGATAGAACTAGAGACTACCTGAAGAAAATGAAGGTAAGGTACTTGGAGATAGATACAGTGGTATCTGACTGAAGATTCTGGGTTTCTAATAGAAAATGGAGTGTCAAAAAGGAGTATTATTTAACCCATATAGTTCCACTTACATCAACACAGCGGATCATTGGGATCGCCTCTATGCGTGTCCTCATTAATAAACCTGCCGTTTGCGGAATCATAACCATCTGGCTCGCAAATATTGAAGTTCTGTGGTACTGTCCCATAGCTCACCCGAGTAACGGAATGGATTGTATGCATTCTCCTGTGAAGAAGCTATATCCCCCCAAATGTCATAGTTATGTTACTAGACTTATAGAATTATACGGGGACGTAAAAAAGCACCTGAAATCACCAAAGGGTTTCAAGTGCTTTATAAATTTGTTTTAAGTTACTCAGACAGTTGTCCTTTGTGGCTTTGATTGTGCATAAAGTACACTCGTTGACAACTGGTTATTTATAGAACAAGCGAGAATTAGTCTCGTTTGTGGTTTAATAAAGCCCCTTCTCGAAAAAAGGAATTTTTCATCTTCCTTATTATTTGGTTTCAGGAAAATTATCCTTGATTGGTGGGGTAGAGTCCCAGCTTATCAGTTTAATATGGTACTTATCAAGTAATTCATTTGAATTGGAAAATTGAGTGTTAATAGTCCTTCCATCATTTTCAAAAATCCTTCCATCTTTTTTAATGATAATGCCTTCTTGTTCAATAAATATAGAGTCAGAAACGGTTTGCTGATACTCGTCGGTGCGATCCAAATCACCCATATAGTACTCTGCAATCCCTGGATAATAGGATATTTCCATTCTGCCATTGACTTCTAGCAACGATAGTAATCTATCTCCGCCGGCTAATCTTTCCTTCCACTTACGATATTTGCCGCGACCTTCATTTGAACCAATGCCATCATATTCACATATTAACGTATCTTGAATAACCTTTCGTTGCCCGTTAATTTCATATTCCAAACGAAATGGAAATTTCCCATATGTGATTTCAGGGTGTGAAGGATTGGGTTCTAATTGAATCCCTATGAATATTAGAAGCCAAGGTAAAGCAATGAACACTATGATTGCAAATGTCAACAACAACGGAATGCTTAGTAATAACAATGTTTTTCTCACTTTCATTTATATCCCGCCTCCTTCAAAGCATTTTTTACTGAACCCATTTTATGATTTCTGATCATTTGCCAAGTCTTATATGCATCAGAGTGCCACCAATTAATTTTATACTGCGTAGGTAAGTAAACCGTTGTTCCAGTGTCTACTGAACCCAAAGTCTTATTCAAAATTTCGTCCTTAACTACATAATTCGTTACGCTTGCGGTATAGTCCTTATTACTTAAACCATATTTACCTAGTGAAGGTACTGCAGGATTAAATGTAATGGCATTTTTATTATTTGCAACTGCATTTGCAATTGCTTCAGCACCACCCTTTGAATGACCCATCATAGTGATTTCACTATCCTTATGATTAGCCACAAAACACGAAGATTTTGAAATCGAATCTTTCATGTCATCTGAGTAACCTACTGGTTGTTGGATATCATTCCCCGCATCTCCCTATGTGCTAGTACCTTTGTTAACCAGTGCGTATTCCATCGCAGTAGGAATATGTCTACTAGGGTCAATAAACCTCAAAGGATTACTATTCACATACGCATACCAGTTCAAGCTCTGCGGATCACTAATCTCTCCCTGATACGTATCCTCACCCATAAAACGAGCTGTACCCGGATCATACAGCGAGCCCGCAGGTACTGGAGCCCGGTCGTGTCGTCCAAATACTCGCCAGCATAACGCAGCACGTTCGGAACGGTCTCTTTGACCGTCTCTGGGCCGCCCCAGATATCGTAGCTGTAGCTGTTCAGCCCCTTGCCCGCACTATCACTAAGGCCTACAACATCATCGTGACCATTGAACTGATAATATTGCAGCTGCCCGCTTGCCTTGTCTTGTCTCGCCCACAGTTGACCGGACAAGTCATACACGTAACCATACGTGATCTTCGTTCCACCTTCGACTTCGGCTCCAGCAATCAGCTTCGCTTCTTCGTCGTAGTAGTACCGAGTCGTTTTGCCATCCTCCGTACGCTCATACAGCAGCCCGTCTCCGTTGTAGCTGTATCCGACCTCTTTGCCTTCACCGCTCACCTTCGTCAGACGGCTGGCAGAATCATTGCCATAGCTAGCGATTTGCCGCTGCCTTCGATGCAGATGTACTAACAACTTAGCCAAGATTCTGTCTATACTAATGACAGTAGTCTATTCAGGTAGCAAAAAAAGAAACCTTGATGGCTTTGAGCCAAACAAGGTCGATAATTTAAAAATGAAATTTTTTACCAAACAAATATTTCTTCTCTTTTTAAAGAAGTAAGATTGTCTGTTTTCATTGACCAATACTCTTTTAGGGATTCATTTAAAATACGAGAATTTTCTAACTCCATTTGAAATAACTTTAGCAAACCCGCTAATGAATCATGTGCGACAAGCAACAACTCTTTATCCTTAAATATCATCCTAATTCCAACATCACTTTCAACTATCCATCTATCACAATTTCTTTTCCAAATTGCTTTTTCTCTGATAATGAGTATATCTTTTATTGTTTCTCCACTAAACATCTTCCTAACATCGCCTTCTAAAACGTTTACTTTTTCAATCTCCAAATTAGGGTATTCATCCCCATCAGATTTCTCCCTAGCATTATTTTTTATAAGCAACCTACCAACAGGGCTTTCAATAAACACACTTAAAACAAATTCGCCAGCATCATCAACAAAAAAATTGATTGGAGTATAATTTTTTAGAGCCTTTAACATACTAATTTTCTCAGGACAAATAGTGTTTTTTATTACATACTCCACGCTTATCACCTTTCTATTCTATAAAATGGATTTTTTGCTGCTTATAAGTGCTTCCACCATTAATATCGATCGCTGGGGTCCCATCTGAATGTGAAACAGGCCTATACGTCATAGTTGTACCGTCCTCCATAATCCTAAGTTTTTTACCATTACCAAGATCTTTCTCAGTCTTAAACCCTTTAGTTATTTCCCCAAATAATTCTTGTGCAGTTTTATTTCCTCCTGTCATATTTCTCACTTTACTACTTCCACTCTGGCCAATTTCACCAAAATATCCATTTTCGTTAGTAAAGAACTTTGCAGTATTACCCGTTCCTTTAGCAACACCAAGATTTCTACTAAATTTCCCTTTGGAACCCGGAGTTAGCATCGCCAGCCCATTTAATATCCCTACATTTTTTCTCCACTTTGAATAATCTTGCAGGAGTTGGCCTTGAGCCCAACTTGCATTACCTGATGTATTTGCATAGGACCCCGTCCGGGTCATCATCCCAAATAGATACTTGTAGCGATTATTATTCACATCTCCATATATCGGTTCAAATATCGACCCCAGTTTGGCACGGGCCAACCAAAACCTCTCATCATTTGGACCGTACTGTTTGGAATAATCCAGCAGTCCTGCCACATCCGGCACTGAATACAGATGCCCACTAGGGTCTACATATCCGAGTGGATTATTGGCTACATACGCATACCAGTTCAAGCTTTGCGGATCGCTGATCTCCCCCTGATACGTATCCTCGCCCATAAAACGTGCTGTGCCCGGATCATACCAGCGAGCCCGCAGGTACTGGAGCCCAGTCGTGTCGTCCCAATACTCGCCAGCATAACGCAGCACATTCGGAACGGTCTCTTTGACCGTCTCCGGGCCGCCCCAGATATCGTAGCTGTAGCTATTCAGTTCCTTGCCCGAACTATCACTAAGGCCTACCACATCACCGTGACCATTCAGCTGATAATATTGCAGCTGCCCACTGGCTTTATCTTGTCTCGCCCACAGTTGACCGGACAAGTCATACACATAAGCGTAGGTGATTTTCGCTGTTCCACCTTGGACCTCGGCTTCCGCAATTAGCTTCGCTTCTTCGTCATAGTAATACCGGGTCGTTTTATCGCCCTCTGTACGCTCGTACAGCAGCCCGTCTCCGTTATAGCTGTATCCAACCTCTTTCCCTTCACCGCTCACATTGGTCAGACGACTGACGGAATCATAGCCATAACTGGCGTTTTCCATACCGAACACTTTGCCACTGCCTTCGGCGCTTCGGTTTCCATTCGGATCGTAGCCGTAGGTCTTGTTCTTCTCACCTGCAGCTTCGCCGGCAATTCGGTTTGACGGATCATATCCAAATTGGTCCGTTGTTCCGTTTTGTGTACGTCCGATGATGTTTTTATTCCCATCCCGTTCATAACCAAATTGGTGTAGCGCCGTACCGCCTTGCTCCACCGTAACCCCGGACAAATCCAGTCCGTTATAGCTGAATCGCGTACTCAGCCCTCTGCTTGAAGACTGACTTTTCAGCAACCCATTCGGAGCATACTCAAACGTCATACGATCCAATGATCCGCCCGCAGCAGCACTCGCTTCTCCCAAGCTTTGCACATTTGCTATACCAGCCCCGGCGCTAATGTCCATTTGAGTAACTCGGCCCACACTGTCCAGCGTGGATTGAACGTGCATAGACGTGCCTGCTGCATCTGTCAGCACATATCCTGTACGAGACTGCTTGTTGTATTCATAGCTCATTTGGGTGCCGTCCGGGTACTTCAGCCCGGTCAACGATCCATCGGATGGATCGTAGGCATAGGAGGTCGTTCCCTGCCCATCTGTCATGCTTTTTCTTCGTCCTGCGTTGTCGTAGGTGTAATTGGTTTTAAAATCTGGTCCCGCTGCTTCGGTAACCAACCCGTCTGCATTATATTGAAAGGTGATCGCTTGCGATTTTCCTGTCAACATACGGGTGATGTTTCCATCGGTATCGTAAATATTTAGCGTTGTTCCTCCGCTTGACTTCTCAAGTAACGTACGTCTGCCCAGCTCATCGTACGAATACACATTCTTTTGCCCATCAGGATACTGAACGGTCTTCAAATTTCCGGCCAGATCATACATATAGCTAACCTGCTGTCCGGATGGATCTGTGACCGAAGTCATTTGTCCCAAAGCATCGTAATCATAGAGCGTGCGTTGACCGTTACCGTCTGTCCGGCTAGTGACCATACCCGCATGATTATAAGCTAACGACTCCAGCGGTTGAAATGATCCATTTTTAGCTTCTTGTGTGGAAGTCACACGACCTAAAGCATCCGATACTTCACGTACACGGTAGCCAGAGGCATCCGTCTGAGTAACGGTACGATCCACCGCATTATACGCCACGGTATCTGTTGTTCCATCCGCATAGGTCGTCTTTACAGGTCGTCCAAAAGCATCGTAGGCGTAGCGAGTGGTTGCTTGTTCGGCATCCGTGCTTTCTACCATATCTCCATGATCATCATAACCATAACCATAGATTGCATCATCCACCTGCTGCTGGAGCATCTGCCCGAACGGATTATACAATCTTTCAACGCTTACACCATCGGGTCCGGTAACAGTGACATCATTCGTATCATCCTTGTATTCCACAACTGTCTGGGTCCCATCTGGGTATGTAACCTTCGTCACACGTCCCAAAGCGTCATATACGTAGGACTCCGTTTTGCGCTTGGCATCTGTTTGGGACTTGATTTCTCCAGTCGGATAGTAATCATACGTATACTCAACACCTTTAGGCAAAAGCTGCCTTGTTGGGAGCTGAGAACCATAGGAAGATTTATAATCAATAGAAACATCCGTATAGTTTCTGTCATCAATGAGAACTTTCTGACCGCTTATATTCCCTTTTGCATTGTAAAAAGTATAGGTGTGTGATAAAAGCTTCCCTTGCTCTGTACCTTCATAGTTTTTTAGTTCATACAATGTGCCCTCTGCTTTATAAGTTCGAACTGTCGTTCCAGTTTTTCCTTCACTTATCTTACTAACCGTCTGAGCGGGTTGAACCCAGAAAAAAGGCTCATTAGAGGTTTTATACGTATGAACAGTCTCCGATCCCGTACTTTGGGATATTTTCAATGGAAGACCATATTCATTGTAGTCATAGGAGGTCGTTACAGGTTCTGATGAAGAACCTCCCTCCGTATAGGACTCTCGCATTTGCACAGGCAAATTCCAGTCCATGGCATCATTATACGTGTAATCTATATGATAGCCGGTAGAATCTCCCTCTTGATCATAGCTGTTTAGAACAAGCTTGTCCGGTGCGTTATCTCCTCTAAAGACTTTACCGAAATGGAAGGTTTCCGCTGTACGTGTCCCTTTGGCAACCACCGTCCATTCAGCGTTTTTCCCATAGTTGGCTAGATCTTCTCCGGAATAGATGAAATCAATTTTATTTAAAAAACGATTGCCTGCGGTTGTACTGTACATATCAGCGCGTGAAACCACCTTGAACACGCCTTGTGTACCGTACACGCCTATTTGCTTGTTAAATGCTTCATAACGAATGTCTGTGATGGATGAAGTAGGTCGTACAATTCGTGTAAGCAGCGCCGATGCATTTTGCTGTAAGGCTCCAGTCTTTCCTTCACCATCTACGACCACATTAAAAGGAGCATCCATGAATGTATACGCATAGCTTGTGCTTCGGGACAGGGAATCCAGCACTTCCGTTAGCACCTTGCTGCTTCCCTCGCCGCTTTGACGATACGTATACTGATGGTCTGTGCCCTGCTCTTTAACAACAAGCTGTCCGGCATTGTAAGTGAAGTCAAGCTCTCTGCCATCATTATTTCGAATCGAACGAATGAGCTTTGCTCCACCAGAACTTGTATAATCAAATTCCACCCGATTCTTATACGCATCCTGGATTAAAATCAAATAACCGTCCTGATCCAGAAAATAGTCGTTTCCATTCAGCACTGCTATTTTGTATGCACTGCTTACTCCCTGCACGCTTGCGCTTTGATCTGTACTGATCTTCAGATCTTTGTATGCATATCCTTCAAGCTTCAAATCATTTTTCATTTCATAGGAGCCTGTTCCCGGCATATACAAATACCGCTTACCATCCTGTTTCTGTATATGAGGAAGATCCCATTTCCAGCCTCGTCCCAAACTTGAAGCTGTTTCCTCCTCGCGGATGGCACTTGTATTTGTGTACAACCCTTCATTTTGCTGCACACCAATCTGGTTATTTGCCAATGAACTGTTATACACACGAGTCAGTGCAAAGGGTAATGAACCCGGAAGCACCAAGTCCGTATTTTGCACAACAAGCTGTCCATAAGCAGTGGATACACTGTTGTCCCCGTAATTCAGCCCATAACGTGAAGCATCATCACTTAACCTGCTTTGTACGAGCGCCGCCTGATCAAAAGGAGCATACACATCTGTTGTAGCAGATACCTGCAACAAACTTTGTTGAAGTAAATCCTGCCCGATCAGACTGTTTTCTCCTGAAATCGGCGCATATACGGAATCATTTACACGGGGTATGGATGGTATATCCATCTCAGTCGTGTCTGGAGCCGGCGCTTTATCCTCTTCCTTATCTAGCGGATGATGAGTTGCTTCTTCATCCTGGGCGGCCTGAGTGGGCTTTTCACCTTCCTTTAGCTCAGCCGACTCATCGGACGGTTCCGTCTTCGCTTTCGTGCTCAATTCAAGCCCATTTTGCTGTACCCACAAGCTTGGACTTTGTTCCGGTAAGGAATTTTCTCCACCATCTTTTTGCCATGCTTTATAAATATCATATAAAGTATAGCCTTTGGATAACTGTGCATTGACCCAAGCCTGATCCTTACCTGTTTGCTGTGCAAGCCATGCTCTGGTAATAATCTGTGGAGTAGAAGACTGAGAAGCTGCCACCTCTCCTTTCCCTTCTTCTCCATATGCCCATGTGCTCCATGGACCCAGCAACATCAGTACACATAATAGACTACAAATATAACGTTTAAACACTCGCTCACCCCTATTGAATAATTACCTGTAAATCTGGCTATCTGTTATGCTGGCGAAGGATGGATTTCCTTTTATTCTGTAAATGGAAATACCTTTTTCAGTCGCAGACTGACGTTTCCGTTTAAATCATAATGCAGTTCGATTTGATCTCCGGTGGAAAAAATAACTTTATTCAGTCGGTTTCCTTTGCCGTATTCATATGAAGTATCCTTACCAAGCGCCATATGTGCTGCCTTAATTACGGTTTGTAATGCGCCACTATTATTTTCTGACAGCTTCACATAAACCGTTTGGCCTGCCTTCATCTCATACTCTAAGACCGTGTAATCCCAACCATATATTTGTGCTTGCTCTGTTGAAGAGACAAGCTGATTACTAAAATCAGGGTCCGTAAACAAGGATACAATCGGCTGCTGCGCAGCATAGTTGGATTTTTCCCACACCGCAAAACGGTAAATTCCGTCTTCTTTGGGCGTAAACCGATATTTCCCTTGCTGACCTACCGCAAAGTCAGCTTCCTTTTCTATAAGTTCAATTAGCTCGTCAAGCTTGCTGTCATCGTTATTTTTTACAGCAAATACACGATAAGGCGCTCCAAAGTTAACAGCAGGAGTAGCTGCTGCTACGACAAGATGAATATTGGCATTAGCTGGCACTTGCTGTTGATTATCTGTCGCCTCTTTATGTTCACGAATCACTTTTCCAGCCTGATCCGCAACGGTAAATTGATACGTTCCACCAATTGCCTTCGCATTCGTCAAGACAGGTGCTTCCTGACTTCCGCGATTGATCCATATCTCCTGCTTTCCGCCAGACAAAGACGTTTTTAACAACGCCGGCTCTGTGCTTGGCTCCGCCTTAATTTCATTATTGTAATGAAAGGTCACGGCTTGCGGTGAAGTAACGGTCACAACAAGTGTCCCCCCAGCTCCAAGTGAAATTTCAGGTAAAGAAGCATTCATCCCTGCTCCATTAACCTTGGAATTTATACCGCTGCCTTCTCCATATATCGCATAGTCATAGAGACGGCTTGCGTCTGAAACATCCGTGGTCAACGAGGAAGCCTGTGAGTCGGTATTCACAAATACGTAGCTTTCTCCCTGCATGACAGTGACTTGATTGCCTGTCGGCACCTGAGCATCCTCAACATCGAATATTCCTAATACAGCTCCATAAGTAACCGGCACATCCGAAACCGTCGTTACAATGGCATAACCTCCAGCCTGTACCAATGGCAATTGAGTCGTATCACTGGCCTGACTGTACAACGTCCCGTCTGCCTTGTAATTCATGTAATTCCACTTCATACCGCTGACTGAAATGACGTCCAGGGCCTTATCCAAAGAGCTTACATTTATAAATTTCCGGCTTTCACCGCGTTTCAATGTAATTCGATGGAAGGCCGCCTGCCCGCTAAGCAAAGCCTCCACCTTATTGCTATAGGTAAAGGTAATTGGGCGATCTGATACATTGGTGACAATTGCTTTACCGCCAGCGACAATCTCTGGGTCCACTGTATTGTTGAAATGATCTGATGTCAGTAATCGAAGTACTTTATAACTTGCAGCATCGAAGTGTGCATTGCCACTGCTTTTGTCATGCCGCAATGAATTCGATTGACTATCATGATTTCGGAACTCATACGAATCCCCCGGCTCCAGCGTCGTTTGCCCGATACCATCATCATCTACGCTGGCCTTAAAGCTCCGATAGATACCACCAAACGTGATTGGCGTGTCACTGGTTACCGTCACGCTGGCCTTTTTACCTGCACCAACCAAAAAGGTTGAGTTCCCGGTATTGCGCCTGGATAGCTCTGTATCATCTTTATACAGGACCACATCAAATTTTCCTTTAACAGTTTTGGCTGTGCTGTGCAGATTCCTCAAATGATCACTAATATTGGTAAAAGCATAACTTTCACCTTTCGAAAGTGTTACCCGCAAGAAAGCAGGATGGCTACTCGTTTCCCAAGAAAAATCATCTGTATAATCAAAGATAATAGGACCTGGACCCATCACAGTCACGATAGCATAACCCGAAGCTGGAATCATAGGACCTGCCTGGCTATTAAAACCAGACGAGTTCACCGTTCCATCTGGCTTGTATATAACATAATCGAACAAGCTTCCTGCCTTTTTGGAGTTATTGTAGATTGGATTCATCAGCGTACCATTATTGTGGAAAATATAGCTCTTGCCCACCTCAAGCTCCACACGGCTGATTGCATCACCACCCACAGGACGAGCAATAAAATTGCGATATGGAGCCCCGTATGTAACCGGATTTGCAGTGACCTGGGTAATTACCGCGTATCTGTCCACAGCAATCTGCGGCTTCGCCGTAGTGCCACTGCCGCGTGAAGCCTCTGTTCCGTTTGCCAGATATACCACATAATCCAGTTTGTCCTTGGATGTACCGTCACTTTCAATCGTGTCCAGCCTGGTTCCAACATTGATAAACTGGTAGCTCTCCCCCTGATTTAAGGTAATCCGTGCATAAGCCGGCTCGCCGGTGCTTTCTATACTATATTTGCCGTAAGGAAATCCGAAGGTCACCGGATTTGCAGTGGAGCCTGTAACAATCAGTTCCTCTCCATCACCCAAAGAGGGATGAGCAATGCTATTAAGATCAGATGCGGATAAAGTTCCGTCTGCTCTGTATTTGGCGTAATCAAAACGACGATTGTCTGCATTTGATCCATCATGCTGAATCGAACGAGCAGTCCATCCTTCATTTACAATTCGATAACTTTCATCCTTAGAGACCGTAACTCGCTCTAATGCCGGGGTCTCCGATGTACTGTAGGTAAAGGCATCCGTTACCTTCACGGTTAATGCTGTTGTTCCTACATTCGTAATAAACGCTGTACCTCCCCCGGGAACACCAATAGGACTTATGCCGTAGTCCATATGGACAGTGCTGATATCTCCGTCCTCTTTGTAACTTACACTATCATACAGAATGCCTTTCGATTGAGAAGCGTTGCTGTATATGGATTTACTAATCGTATCTGTATTCTGAAATTCATAACTTTCCCCGGGATCAATAATGATCGACGTATACTCCACTACTGCCAAGCTCGTCATCAGCGCGTTATAAACGCTGTTTGTTGCAGATGTGGACGGATTGAAAGAAACTGTTCCATTAGAGAGCGCCTGTTCCTCCTGTGCCGTATCTGCTTGAGCTTGTTGTATTCCGTTCCTTGCATCTTGTTTTTCCGCTCCTGCTACAGCAGGCAAACACAGCAAGGTGTTAATCGCTAAAATTGCCGTCAGAAACCATACCATTACCTTTTTACAAACCATCTAGCTGTATAACCTCCTTTTTCTCGTTAGAAAAATTGCATGTTGGGCTGCAAAGACCCACTTTTCTCTGTGTAATCCTTACTATTGTAAGAGAAGAACATATTACCTCCATTTCCATAAATAATGTCACAATTTAATATATCGGTCCCTTAAATCCCCATTTTCATAGGTCAAATGGACCTTATTTTCCATAAACCGGTTAAGCCCGTGGGATTAAAAGAAAATCAGGAGAGGAGTCACTTGCAAAGCCCCCTTCGGGTATAGTAGTATGTGTTTAAAAAAATCGGAGGATATATGCCTAAACAACAAGATAAACATTCCATTCAGGCGTGGTCTCTGATCAATCGCAAATATTTGGGAAAAGGTGTGCGTGTCAAACGTTTTCGCAAACCAACACGCTGTCAAGTGCGCAATCGCGTTTTGCTTGCCGTTTTGATGGCTAATGACATTAAACTGTCCCAACTTGCCGAGGAGCTTTCCATTTCCTCCCGTAGCGTTAGTGCATGGGTATATGAAGGTCGCATTCCCGGCAACACTAATCTGGAAAAGACGTGTAATACACTTGGTTATCCGCACCATATTCTGTTTAATGAAGAGGTTGTCCGGCGTTCACCGCTCATCTGTCAACCATCGCCGTCCCGTTTTATGAAACGGACTGTGACTCGTTCTCCGGTCAAAAATCGGATCTTGGCGGGTCTGTGCATGGTACATGATATTTCGGTGACCGATGTCAGTCATTGGATTGGTGTGCACCCCGGTACATTTCGGAAATGGTTGCATCAGGGTACCGTTCCTTCGCAAACCTTCCAGGATCAGGCGGAACAGTTTTTCCGTATTCCAAAATCCATTTTGTTTGCTGATGCCATGCTGAAAAAGTAAGAATGCCCGTCAATTTAAAACGATTGTACTTCACCTGAAAGTCTATGAAAGGAACGCATTTCCATCTTTCAATTTTGAGACTTTCACAACATGCGATTTACAGAATATAAAAGCAAAAAAGCACAGTCTGCCGATTCCTCGGCGTACTGTGCTTTTTTAGATACCAGAATCCTAAAAGCTTCTTGATTATATTTTGTCAGCTTCTTAAGAATGAGTGCTTGCCCGCTTCAGTTGAACGTCCAGCTTCTTCCTTGATGGTCTTTAGCTTTTTCATCACCGGGTTGCCTCCACGTCCAAAGTAGTCGTGAAGACGGCTGTATTCCTCGTACAGCTTATCATAGACGACTGCGTTCTCAGGGATCGGCTTGAAGCTCTCGTCCCGTACACGTGCCATATGACGCGCTGCTTCGACGATATCGTCGTACCCTCCAGCTTCAGCTCCCGCAGCCACTGCCGCGAACATTGCCGCACCCAATGCAGGAGTTTGAGTAGAAGCTGCAACCTTAATCTCACGTCCGGTTACATCTGCATAAATTTGCATCAACAGACGGTTTTTCTGCGGCAATCCGCCGCACGCGTACAACACGTCTACCGGCACGCCGTTTTGATGGAACGCATCGACAATCTTACGTGTTCCGAACGCCGTTGCTTCCAGCAATGTACGATATACTTCCTCTGGTTTCGTCAGCAATGTATACCCGACAATCAGCCCCGTCAAGTTAGTGTCCACCAGCACAGAACGGTTGCCATTCCACCAGTCCAGTGCCAGCAATCCGGTTTCACCCGGTTCTATTCAGCCGCTTTACGCTCCAGCCATACATGGACGTTCACGCCTTCCGCAGCTGCCTGCTCCTTCACCTCAGCGGGAACAGCATGCTCCACGAACCATGCGAAAATATCTCCAACTGCCGATTGTCCATCCTCATATCCGTAGTAACCCGGAATAATTCCGTTCTCGACAACGCCACACATACCTTCTACTTCTTTTTCTTCCTCACCCAGCAGCATAAGCTCCCATCGCAGACCATGCTTTGGAAGAGCCAAATTGGCCTCCTATACTTCCCTTTTCAATTGTTCTAATCTGTATAAGACACTGCTTTTTCTATCATTTCTCAAATCTGCAATGGAAGTGACTGAACCCAGTTTCAAATGGAAAACCACAAGAAGGTCGTTATGACCTTTCATCCTTGGTTCCGCTTTCATTATATACTTGTACGTACAACTTAACCAGTCTTTTTTTATCTCTTTTTTCGATAGATTTATGTACCCATTTTCAGAAAAAACATAGCAAAAACAGCCTATTTTCTGCAATCCAGAAAACAGGCTGTTCGGTGTGGCGAGAAGCATGCCAATCAAATATTCAGCGTTGAAGCTGTATACTTACTAACTTGTCCTTACATGTTAAGAAATAAAATCGACTGATATCTCATCTCAGCGTTCTCTAGGCATTTTCCTGGGCTGGTCCCGTGGATTCACGAACAATGAGCTCAGGCGGTATAATCCACTGGCGATCCTCTTCACGATAGCCCTTCTCTTCAATCATCGACAGCATAGTATCGGCCGCACGTAGCCCTAATTCTTCCTTTGGATGCCGAATTGTCGTTAGCTTGATTTCCGTTGCTGTCGCCAAAAATGAATCATCAAACCCAACCAGCGATAGATCATTGGGAATGCTCAGTCCCGCCGAACGTACAATATCCAGTAACCGCACAGCCAGCTCATCATTATAGGTCACCCATCCGGTCGGGCGCTCTCCCGCCTCCATCGCCAGCAGCTCCGACGCACGTTGTAATGGAATCTCATTTTTTTCTTCTGTCCGGTAGGTAGTTACTGCGTTCGGGTGTAATGTCACTCCATATTTGCGGTGAGCGGCTACAAATCCCTTCATACGCAGAATTCCCTGCATATCATCAGTTTTGAAAAATCCAGCCAAGCGTCGGTGTCCCAGCTTGATCAAATGCTCTGCCGCCAAAAAGCCACCCTTTTCATCATCCACACGCAGACAAGGTGCATCCATTTCCTCATAACGCGCATTGATCATCAAGTAAGGAATTTGACGATTTTCCACGGTTAAATAATAGTTCAGATTGGGATTGCGCTCCCCACTTTTGGTCGGTTCAATAATAATTCCGCTCAGCGGTTGACTCAGCAGCATTTCCAGACACTGACGTTCTTGCTCGGGGTCATTGCCTGTGCTTGACAGCAGCAACTTGTAGCCCTGGCGGCTTAATTTGGATTCAATTCCCTGTACAATAGATGGGAAAATATAATCCGATATATAGGTTGTAACGACTCCAATCGTCCTTGGATCTTCGGGCTGCTTACTGTCCCGTGTCGCGACAAAGGTTCCCTTGCCCTGCATACGAAACAGCCAACCTTCCTGCACCAGCTCGCCCAGCGCCTGACGCACCGTTTGCCGACTAACCGCAAATTGTTCAGACATTTCATGCTCAGATGGAAGCTGGCTTTGCGGCTCCAGTTTGGATGAATGAATCCATGACAAAATTTCCTGTTTAACTTGTATATATTTGGGCGCCATAATTTCCTCCGTACCTGCAATATCGTGTACCTGTTCATATTCTACGATTATAGCATATCGTTCATTTGTACATACAAATGTTACAGGAGCAAGATATCGACGTATAGCTGCCGGAGGCGTAAACCCATTCGCTAATCCCTTCCTTGCTACACATAATTGACTGAATATTTAAAGACTGCTTGTGTAGATGTACATACTACGAACGAAGCAATTGATGTTCATTCATATACTTGAGTCCTGTATAGCGATCACGTAAGGTATGAGCCGTGCGCAAAGCACGAGCAAGCTGTTCCTCTGTAACACCCAGCTCGGCAATGGTAGACGGGCCTCCGACCTGAGCCAGCCATGCACGCATCTGCTCCGACGTAGGCAAAGCCCGATACACCTTAAAGGCCTCTACATCCTGGCTGGCAGCTAAATCCCTGTACATGTCAGACAGCAAAGCGGATGCTACGCCTACTTTGGCACCATGCAAAACTTGCTTGCGTCCCTCTGCAATAAAATCCATTTCAATTCGGTGGGAAATATGGTGCTCTCCCCCTGACGCTGGACGGGAATGATCTATCATCAGCATCGAAATACCGGATGCAATCAGCGCATTCATCAACACCTCAACACCTGCCTTGCTGCCTGCCGCAATCTCATCGACATGCTCTACACAGGCACGTAAAGCCTCCTCGGTAATGCGGTTAGCCACAGGTGAATACGGCTCGTTTCCCAAATCTCTGGATACATGCCAGTCGGCTAATGAGGTAAACTTACCGAGCATATCGCCAAAACCTGCGGCAGTCATCGCTTGTGGCGCATTCGCCAGCACGGACAAATCAGCAAAGATCGCCTCTGGCGGAACCGCTTGGAACGTCTGCTTGCTGCCGTCCACAATCAGCGGCGCGCCTGCGGAGGTAAAACCATCCACGGAAGCAGCCGTCGGTACTGACAAGAACGGACGATTCATTTTATAGCACACGAAGCGAACCAGATCATGAATTGTGCCGGAGCCTACAGCAAGTACAGCCTGACTCTTATCCGCCACACCCAGCAGCACCTTCATAATGTAAGTTTCATCAGCAATGACATCCCCTACAGCATTCGGAGGCAACTTAACTACATCAACTGTCAAACCTGCCTCACGGATCAGCTCAGCCACTTTTTTTCCTGCTGCCGCCGAAGTATGCTCATCTTCTACCAGAGTTACATGACGATAATCCTGTTGGTTCAGATAAGGAACAACGGATTCCAGTGCTCCATCCCGTACCTCGATAAACAATTCAACCTTTCGGTGAGGATGATCAGCGTTACTAGCCTGCGCCTCTTCGTTCCACAGCTTGATCTGCTCATTCATATTCATTTCATCAGCCTCCTGAAAAAGGAATAATTTACACAAGAATGATCCATAATGATAAATAGATTCAGTTTGAAAACGATTACTATTTAATTGTACGCACAAGCGTGTGTTCAAGTCCAGCGAAAAAGTACAAGTTGCTTTTTAATTTATACATTCGAAAGGAACATGTTTATGAAATTTGGAACGGATATTGCCTGTGCACTTGGGTTACTGGCAGGTACAACGTTTGGCAGTGGTATTGCATTTTTGTTCGGCTGGCAAGCCTATCGAGCCCTGACTTCTGTTGCAGTCTTTGGCGTTGTGGGGATTATCATTACCATTGCCGTTTTTCGCTTGCTGCACCGTAAGTCGCTTTCCACGTCTAATTCTCGATAAATGCTGTTAGTGAAAACGAGTGCAACTTGTTTTTTTGCCAATATACATAAAAAACGGGTCTCTTAAGCAATTGCATCGCTTGAGAGTACCCGTTTTTGTTTTACAAATATTTACTTACGAAATTGTATCAACCTCTGGATTAACGTCCAATTCATAATCAATTTCATCAAACCCGAATCCAAATAATTGAAGGAAATCCAGACGGTATTGTTCAAGATCGCCCCGTTCAGACACGTTTTCTGTAGTGATCTCGGACCAAGCTGCTTTGACAGCCTGCTGCACATCGTCTCTCATTTCCCAGTTATCCAGTCGAATGCGCCCTTCTTCATCCGTTTCCACAGTGGACCCACTGTATAGCGTCTCGAACAGACGTTGTGCCTGCTCAATACATCCCTCGTGCAGTCCCTTTTCTTTCATGACCTTAAACAGCAAAGAAATATATAGAGGTACAACTGGAATAGCCGAACTGGATTGTGTAACCAAAGCTTTATTCACAGAAACGTAGGCTTTTCCATGATAACGTTCCAACTGCTTTGTTAAAGTATGCGCTGTAGCTTCCAAATCATTTTTGGCTTGGCCAATGGTTCCTTTACGATAGATAGCCTCCGTAATCTCGGGACCAATATACGAGTAAGCCAGTGTGGTTACCCCATCAGCCAGCAGGTCAGCTTCTTCCAACGCTTTTATCCATAAGGACCAATCTTCGCCACCCATTACCGTGATGGTGTTCTCAATTTCCTCCTGTGTAGCCGGTTCCAGCGTAATTTCTGATACGACACCTGTATTCGTATTCACCGTTTTATTAGAAAAAGACTGTCCAATGGGCTTGAGAACGGAATTAAAGGTTTCACCCGTATCGGGATGAGTCCGTCGCGGTGAAGCGACACTATACACAATAAGGTCTACCTTGCCCAGCTTTTCCTTTACCAGCTTCAACGTCTCCTGCTTAATTTCATGAGAAAAAGCATCTCCATTAATGCTTTCTGCTATGTAGCCAGCCGCTCTGGCCGCTCTTTCAAAGGCTACCGTGTTATACCAGCCTGCTGAAGCCGTGCGCCCCTCTGATGCGGGACGTTCATAGGATACGCCTATCGTATCAGCCCCCATACCGAAGCTCGCAGCAATACGGGAAGCAAGCCCATATCCAGTAGATGCTCCGATTACAAGTACCTTTTTAGCTCCTTGTATTGACGTGCTGTCTTTGATGTAGTTGATCTGACGATTGACATGAGCCGCACATCCTCCGGGATGCGCAGTCGTACATATGAAACCACGGATTTTCGGTTTAATAATCATTGCAAGGGTCCCCCTACTTAGACATTGATTTAATATAGATGGAATGGTCCAGTCATAACTATATAGTAAACTAGCTTGCGGCTCAACACAAAACATAGTACTTGAAGGTAACTAAGGAGTATGCTGCTACAACAGATATCTCCAAACTGACAACTCTACGAAAAAAAGAAAACCGCCGTAAACATCACAGTCTACAACGCTCTTTTACTCAACTATTCATTTTGAATCATTTTCTAACAACATCACATCTTCTCCTTGCTGTTGTCTTATTTTGATATTAGCTCTACCCCAAGAACACATTAAGTCAATAATTTCATTTGCTGTAATTCCATATTCCGTTATATAATACTCCACTTTTGGAGGCATTTGATTATACACATGCCTGCCTATGATACCATCCTTTTCAAGTTCGCGAAGTTGCTGTATCAGAACCTTTTGAGAAATGCCTGGAATACTACGCTGTAATTCACTTGTCCTTTTTCTACCAGACATTAATAAACATATGATTAATGATTTCCATTTACCTCCGATGATCTCAAGTGTTGCTTCTATGCCTAAATTATATTGTTTCATAGTACCACCTCTTCAACGCTAAAAATAACAAAGTTTATCTAATTATATCTATAATCGCATATCTTCACTCTAAGTCCAATGCACACTTTCAAGTAACTATCTTACTTTATTGTGTGTATTTACTTTTTTTGAAGCGTACAGAATAATAATAAGAGTATCTAGAAAAAGCAAAATATGTTACGCAAGAAAGGTGATTTATTATGAAAACTCTTGTGATTTTAGCTCATCCGAATATTGAAGATTCTAGAGTAAATCAAAGATGGAAACAAGAATTACTTCAATATACCCATGAAATTACAATTCATGAGATTTATAAAGAGTATCCTAACTGGAGCATTGATGTTTTGAAAGAACAGAAGTTACTTGAAGCACATAGCAATATAATATTTCAATTTCCTTTATATTGGTATAGTTACCCGCCTTTATTAAAAAAATGGTTGGATGATGTTTTTACTCATGGATGGGCTTATGGTTCACAAGGCGATAAGTTAAAAGATAAGAAGCTAGGGATAGCCATGTCCATTGGCGATAAAAAAGAAAATTACTTACCTACTGGTTCCGTTTCTTTTACTGTAGATGAAGTTATAACACCTTTTAAAGCCAGCGCAGTACATGTTGGTGCAATATCATTACCCTATTTCGCTGTCTTCGGAGCCTCATTTCAAGCGAGCGATGAAGAAATTGGTCAGAGTGCAAAAGACTATATTAAATATATATTCCAGTATAAATAGAATGATTATTTATTTCTGATAACATGGTCATAAATGCCGTTCACCAGGAGATGAGCAACACACGGAGCTTTTTGACCATATGAAAACAGGCCCTTGGTGGCATCCAGCCAATCCAAGAACCTGTAATTGTTAGGGTAAGATGCGGTCGAGAGGACTCGAACCTCCACGGGGGTTAGCCCACACGGACCTGAACCGTGCGCGTCTGCCAATTCCGCCACGACCGCATATTATGTATTCATACCGATGTTTTTCAATCATCGTAATTAAGATTATATCTCCCATGAACCATAAAATCAAGTTATTTTTATATAATATTCTCTATAAATTTTTCCTGAAAACATACGAAAATAACTGGATATCACACACCAGATATGGTAATATGGAAGCATCAGGAAAGGAGGTGCGTCAACATCAATAATCACATGTTGAGCGTATCCCTTACCCGGTCCGTTATTCTCTAATTTACAGAGTTGACGGAGGCGCGGGATACGGATCAAAGCTTTAGTTAGGCGCCACGGGTAGAAAGACCGTCTACGGACGGTCTTTTTTATTTCAACATCATACTTCTCATCATTAACTATCGGAATAGATTACATACTATGAAAAGAGGCGATACGATGTCTATTAGACCAGTAAATGTTGAAGAATTTAAGAATTTGGCAGCCATTTGGCTGGATGCTTCCATAGAAGCCCATCATTTTATTGATCCGCAATATTGGAGATCACAAGTGACCGAGATGGAGAGCAATTACCTCCCTCTAGCTCAAAACTATGCTATCATTCAGCCCGACCATACCATTGGTGGCTTCGTTTCCATGGTGGATGGGTATTTGGCAGCTCTGTTTATACGCATAGACCTTCAAAGAAAAGGCTATGGCAAGTTACTACTAGATTGGGTCAAGAAGCAATATGATCAGATCCAATTGAAGGTATACCAGTCGAACACGAAAGCATTTAACTTTTATACTAAAAATGGATTTACCATTCAAGAGGAATCTATAGATTCCGAGACTGGCGAGAAAGAGTTTGTCATGATATGGACAAGACACTAACATAATGAAGCACCTTCAGCCCTAAAAATAAAAGGCTCTGCTCCCGTAAAAATACGGCATAAGCAGAGCCTTTTATTTTATATAATACAACTGACTTTATATAGTCTCTTATTTAAGCCCATAAACCTCGGTATATAAAATCTTTTTAAACGGAGCAAAATCCTGTTCAGCCAGCGCACCTGGATAGCTCATAATTTGAAGCTTCAGATTATCCTGCCCTTCTCTTAATGGGGGCTGTACATACTCAAAATGGTTCATATGAAACCCCAAACGCTCATAAAAACCGATTCTTCTCCGAGTCCATTCATCCACTGGCGGCTCCACCTCCAGTACTACTGGTTTACCGGACTGTGAAATAAACTTGCTCATAAGCTCTTTGCCTAACCCGCTGCCTCGTATAGCCGAATCTACGGCAATGTGCTCTACAAACCGAAAATCTGTAAACTCCCACCCTGCCAAAAAAGCAATTGTTTGCCCTTGTTCGTCCTTTTTGGTAAGTAAGCGATAACACGGATGATGAAGCAGAGCCCTCTGCGACTCGAATGTTCTACATTCCGTTTCAGGAAAAGCAGCCTCCATAATCGCATATACTCTAGAGAATTCAAGTTCATTCATTTATATTTTCAACCCCTCTAACCTTAACTTGTTGGTCTACTAATGTTATTTCCATTAGGACCCTAACCGTTTAGACCTTGTTTAATTCTATAAGCGTCAGCAAAATATGCTCCAACAGCTCTGGAATATCCTCCATCTGATCTTCGTTAATTTGCCTGGAAAACCGAAGTTCGATCTTGTTTTGGTATGTAGAAACCTTCTCTTCATAATTAAAACTCAGCGTTTGGACAGGCCGAAGATCAGGTTTCCAAATTTCGGTCAGTATATTTTCAATCTGTCTGCATTGTGACTCAATCTCACGAATCTCCATGTAAAAACTCAGCAACAAGACACATCCCGGAATTTGATCTTTGATTTCCAAAATTTCCGCAGCCAAGTTGTTTAAATCCGCCTTTAGTTGAATTTCTGCCGTCACACCTGGCTGTTCCCTCAATCTGAATTGGACAGCAAATTCACGCGACATCACGGACATTTCCAATCTATCGATTCGTTGCGTAATATCAATACGTGAATCCAGATTATCCAGATCGTAAACCGTATTTTCTATAGCCACTTTTAAATTATCAAAAACGGTCGGGTCGAACATGTGCAATTCACCTCTGCCTATCGTTACAATTTATTTCCCAAGTCATGTCCAAGTTTTAAAGAGTATACCATATATTTTCCTCCAAGAAACGTATCCTCTAAACGGAACTCCTAGGACAAACTTGTGAACATGAAAAATTCAATTCTGTAACAAAATGTTCTATTATATTTATTTTATTGATAAATATTCCTTTTTATTATTCCAATTTCCTGGCGATTGATATACAATTAACTCAGAAACAGTTACTAATATATTCATATAAATGAATATAAATCCCAAAAAAGAGAGGTAGATTATTCATGAAAAAAACGTTGTTAGCTTCATTAGGCCTTACACTTCTGCTAAGTACTTCTGCCAGTGTTGCTTTAGCCGAAGAAGCAAATTCCGTACCAGTTGCAAAGGAAACAACTATTGCCCCTTTACTTGAATATGATGAACAGGAGCCAAATGATACTTTTGAACAAGCTAACTATTATTTTATAGGTGATGGGGTCATTGGAACCCTCGGTGAAGAGAAGCATGGGATGTGGGAAAACTACGATGTATATAAAATAATGGCAGAAAATAACTCAAGAGAAGTTCACTTCACAATTGAGGGACACAGATATCCCGATTCTTGGTTGGAGCTAACCCTCTTCGATAGTAATGGTCAAAGCATTAAAAGTTCAAAAAATGGTCAATATTTTTTAAATGCAACTCTTGAGCAAGGTAAAGATTACTACCTAGCCGTCAATGCGTTCGGGCTTCAATACGGAGGAAAAATGTTTGACTATAAACTCTCTTCTGAAGCTGTAAGGTAGACTAACTAAATTTATATAACTTTTCAAGTAGTGAATCATTATTTAATGCCCGTTGTCGTATTGGATACATGCAACAGGCACATATAAAGACTAAAAAATCCTAACTACACCAAAAAGCCTCACCCTTTTTTAAAAGGGCGAGGCTTTTGTAGTTCAGTCATTCTATTCGAGGCACTCAGTTCTGTTGCTCCTGTGTAGGTCTTACGACAAACGCGAGCTAAAGTCCTCGTAGGAGAACTGACGGATTACCTTGATGCCTTCTTCGTCGTTGTAGCTGGCGATGGCTGGCAGGTTAACTCCGTTAAACATGTGGTTTTTGACCATCGTGTAATGGGCCATGTCGCAGAACACAAGCTTGTCTCCCGGCTTCAATGGCTCTTTAAAGGAATAGTCTCCAATCACATCTCCAGCCAAGCACGTAAGTCCACCAAGTCTGTAGGTGTAAGCATACTCACCAGGCTGGCCTGCATCAATGATATTCGGGCGATATGGCATTGCCAGTACATCAGGCATATGACATTCAGCCGAAGTATCCAGAATGGCAATATCCATTCCGTTTTTCATCGTATCCAATACGGTCGCAACCAGATATCCAGTATTCAAAGCAATAGCTTCGCCTGGCTCCAGATAAACCTGCACACCATATTTATCCTGAAAATATTGAATACAGCGTACCAGCGTGTCCAGATCATAGTCTTCTCTGGTAATATGGTGACCGCCGCCGAAATTGAGCCATTTCATGTTCTTAATGTATGGCCCGAATTTCTCATCCACCACTTTAATGGTGCGCTCTAGCGTATCTGAATTCTGTTCACACATCGTATGAAAATGAATACCGTCCACGCCATCTAGATCCTCAGGTCTAAAGTTAGCCAGAGTCACACCCATTCTGGAGTTGTTGTAGCAAGGATCATACAACGGCGTTTCGATTTCCGAATATTCCGGATTAACCCGAATGCCGATGTCGATTTTTTTGGAAGTTACGCCTTGCACTCTGCTTTTGTAGCGTTTCAATTGATCAAAGGAGTTGAAAACAATATGGTCAACATACTCCAATAGCTCATCAAATTCACTGTCAACATAAGCAGGTGCGTATACGTGAACCTCTTTGTCCATTTTTTCGCGACCAAGTCTTGCCTCGAACAACGAACTGGAGGTTACCCCTTTTAAGTATTTGCCAACCAGAGGAAAGGTCGAAAACATCGAAAACCCCTTAAGAGCGAGCAAAATACTGCAGCCTGTCCGCTCTTGGACGGAATTTAAAACCTCAAGGTTTTTGACAAGAAGTCTTTCGTCAACAAGATAACAAGGTGATGGAAGTCCGGTAATATCAATATTCATCGCAGGCCTCAATCAAGCAACGTTGGCGTAAAGTTCTCTTGCCATGGCAATCCGTGTTTATTTAGTGCTTCCATGAATGGATCTGGATCAAATTCCTCAACGTTGTAAACGCCCGGTTTTTTCCAGATGCCTTTAATAATAAGCATAGCGCCGATCATGGCAGGAACACCTGTTGTATAGGAAATGGCTTGAGAGCCAACCTCTGCATAACATTCCTCATGATCACAAACATTGTAAACATAATATGTTTTTGGCTTTCCATCTTTCACACCTTGGATGATGCAACCAATGTTCGTTTTGCCTTTTGTTCTTGGTCCCAGAGAAGCAGGGTCCGGCAAAATAGCTTTCAGGAATTGCAGTGGAATGATTTGTTGTCCTTCGTAATCAATAGGCTCGATCGAAGTCATGCCTACGTTTTGAAGTACGTTCAAATGATTCAGATAATTGTCCGAGAACGTCATCCAGAAGCGGATTTTTTTCACGCCTTTAATGTTCACAGCAAGAGATTCCAGTTCTTCATGGTACAAAAGATATATATTTTTCGGTCCAATTTCAGGAAGGTCGTATACCTTTTTCTCAGAAAGCGGCTCAGTTTCAATCCACTCTCCGTTTTCAAAGTAACGGCCCTTCGCCGTAATTTCGCGAATATTGATTTCCGGATTAAAATTAGTTGCAAAAGGATATCCGTGGTCCCCTGCATTCGCATCCACAATATCAATCGTATGAATTTCATCAAAATAGTGCTTTTGAGCATAAGCCGTAAATACTCCAGTCACGCCTGGATCAAAACCGCTGCCCAGCAGAGCTGTAATTCCTGCTTTTTCGAATCTTTCTTTGTAGGCCCATTGCCAGCTGTATTCAAACTTCGGCGTATCCGGCGGTTCATAGTTCGCCGTATCAACGTAATGAACACCTGTCTCAAGGCAAGCATCCATTATCGTCAAATCCTGATAAGGGAGAGCCACATTGATAACCACATCCGGTTGAAAGCTTCGAATCAAGTCAATGACCATGTCGGTGTTGTCAGCATCCAGCTGAGCCGTTTGTATCTTCGTACGACCTCCACCCAGCTTCTCTTTAAGCGCATCGCATTTCTCAACAGTTCTGCTTGCGATACAAATTTCTTCAAATACATCTGGGTTTTGGCAACATTTATGCACCACAACGCTGGCCACGCCACCGGCGCCAATAATCAATGCTTTTCCCAAAATAAATAACCTCCTTATTCCATACGCTAATCGCTAATCATTCTTGCAAACAAAATGATTATAAAGACATCCCACCAAATAATCAAGAAAAACGACAATTTGCTGTGTCAAAATTCACAGGAACATGTCACAAAAACTTTACAATTCCCAAAATTAGGAAGAAAAACTCCGTAAAGTGAGCAGAAACAAACATTATCCCATACACTCCAGGGAAGTCAGCACATATTTAACGGAAGTTTTTTTGAATATAATGCTCATAGCCCCAAAGAGCTAATATTATCTTATTTCTAAACAAAAGACCACCCCTCCGCATTCTATGAAGAAGAAGATTCATGGGGTGGTAAAATAATGGGCTGATAGCGTAGTGCCTCATCTACGATCTCTGCCGCACTCAAGTCACGGTCATCCCAGTAGATCAAATCACTGATCCCCGGATGGGGTGTGTTTTGCATCACTATGGTCAGCATGCTGTCAATTTCCTCTTCCGTTCCCTCACCCCGGATGATTTTATCCACCAACTGTATAAGCTCATTTCGGTTTAAATTTTGGAGTTCCCAGTTGTCTCGATCCAGACTCATGTAATCGCCCTCCTTTGTATTGAGTATAGCCAGCATAGTGTGGGGCCTGTCCCCTTCTTCTGTATTCGCTATATGACCTATTATGGAGATTTAAGAAGTGTTTATGATAAATAAAGCCGCCCCCGGTACGGGAACGGCTCTATACAGTAATAAAGCTTGTTAAACCATGATTTTGCAAATATCGTTCGTGAATTCAACCGGATCTTGCAGCGGCAAGCCTTCGATCAGTAAAGCCTGATTATACAATAATGCCGTATAGAGGTTTACCTTCTCCTTATCTTCGGCAAAAGCTTCTTTCAAAGAGTTGAACACCGCATGGTTTACGTTGATTTCCAGCACTTTATTTGCTTTGACATCGGCGTTATTAGGCATAGCGTTCAAGATTTTCTCCATCTCAATCGTCACTTCGCCGTCTGCGGACAGACATACCGGATGTGTCTTCAAGCGCTTGGAGGCTTTAACACTGGATACCTTGCCTTCCAGCAAGCCCTTCATGTACTCGAACAACTCTTTGTTGTCGTTTTGTTCCGCTTCTGTTTCTTTCTCATTTTCGTCAGACTCAATGCCCAGATCGCCGCTCGATACAGATTTGAATTCTTTCTCTTTGTAGCTTAAGAGCATTTTAATAGCGAACTCATCAATATCATCGGTGAAGTACAGAATTTCGTAGCCTTTGTCAGCCACCATTTCGGTTTGCGGCAGTTTTTCAATACGCTCATTGGACTCCCCGGAAGCATAATAAATATACTTCTGATCCTCTGGCATACGCGATACGTATTCGTCCAAAGTAACCTGCTTTTTCTCTGTAGAAGAGTAGAACATGAGCAGATCCTGCAGAGTTTCTTTATGTCTGCCGTAATCGTTGTAGACACCAAATTTTAATTGTCTGCCAAATGATTTGTAGAATTGATCATATTTCTCCCGGTCATTTTTGAGCAAGGTCAGCAATTGGCCTTTGATTTTGCTTTCGATATTTTTGGCAATCAGCTTCAGCTGGCGGTCATGCTGCAGCATTTCTCTGGAAATGTTGAGCGACAGACTTTCGGAGTCGACCATACCTTTGACAAAGCTAAAATAATCCGGCAGCAGGTCAGGAGATTTTTCCATAATCAGCACACCGTTGGCATACAACTCCAACCCTTTTTCATACTCCTTCGAGTAGAAATCAAACGGGATATTTTCAGGAATAAACAGAATAGCTTGGTACACTACCGCGCCATCCGCGCTGACGTGGATATGCTGGAGCGGCTTGTCGTAGCCATAGCGTTTTTCCGCATAGAAATTTTGATAATCCTCGTCGGTCAGCTCGCTTTTGTTTTTTCTCCAGATAGGAACCATGCTGTTGATACGCTGTTCTTCTTCGTAATCCTCGAACTCGTTGTCGCTTCCCTCTTTCAGACGCTTGCCTGTAATATCCATTTTAATCGGATAGCGGATAAAGTCGGAGTATTTTTTAATCAGTGCTTTTAAACGATACTCGTCCAAATATTCGTCGTAGGACTCATCTTCGGTGTTTGCCTTGATTTTCAGAACGATCTCGGTTCCGACCTCGTCCTTCTCAGCCGCCTCAATGGTATACCCGTCTGCACCTGTGGATTCCCATTTATATGCAGTATCGCTTCCCAAAGCCTTGGTAGTCACTGTAACCACATCGGCTACCATAAAAGCTGAATAGAAACCGACGCCGAATTGACCGATGATGTCATGACCATCCTTGGATTCATTTTCATTTTTGAATGCCAGTGAGCCGCTTTTAGCAATAACACCCAGGTTATTTTCTAGTTCTTCCTTGGTCATACCAATTCCGGTATCACGCAGGGTTAGCGTTCTGTTATCCTTATCGGCAGTTACTTTGATATAGTAATTTTCTTTATCAAAGACCAATTGATCATCTGTTAGTGCTTTGTAATAAATTTTGTCAATCGCATCACTTGCATTGGAGATCAGCTCTCTTAGGAAAATTTCCTTTTGCGTGTAAATCGAGTTAATCATCATTTCGAGCAGACGCTTGGACTCAGCCTGAAACTGTTTTTTCTCCATTCGGATATCTCCTTTCAGATATGAACCTATGTAAGGCCAGCGGATATGAGCTATGCAAACGATTCAACTTTGTTAGCACTCCCATCATTCGAGTGCTAGCCTACCTTTTTTATATCATTCCTCATTTTTTATGTCAATATCTCGGTTGGCTGAGCAGTAAAATTCCATTTCAGGAAATCGCTAGTGTCCGATCTACTTAAACATAACGTTAAACAATTCGACAGAAGATGGAAACAGCCCCTGCACATGGGGAAGCAGATTACTCCTGATCCGCAGCTCATCCTCGTCCAAATGCTGTAGATCCTCATGAAAAAACCAAACAATAGGATAATCGCCGTCCTTATGTCTGCTGCCTGCATTTAAACAAACGGGACCCTGGTCGTCCTCTGCTATCGCAAAAGGAATGTAGCCTGCTGACAGCAGAGGTGACCATTGATCGATCAACTCATAAAATGCCTTTAAGCCTTGACCTACAGGTAGACGTGGAAACTCAACAAACGTACAATCGCTCCAGTATACCCCCGGAATGGATTCATTATCGAATTGTAAAGACACATAATGGTAAGACATGATAAAACTTCTCAGCAGGGGCGGCAGCTCAAAATGGTAGGTTTCCTCCATCTCCCGAACTTCCTGTTCTGTAATCTGTGAAGGAAGAGGTTTCCACTTGATCCATCCCTCCTCGTCGACGTCCCCATCACGCATTTCGAAGGGTACATTTTCTTCCACATCCATAAAAAAGGCTTCATCCATCTGTGCAAATAATTCCTTCATGGATGTGCGAATATCCGCTTTCTTGTCCATGTTCTCACACCTCGTTCCTCTCTATTAGTATTTTAAATCAGGGGTTTATGCCAAATGCCCCTCTATATGAAAATAGCATTGTAATCATGTGCTACTACATTTTAAGTTCAGCTTATCAGAACTTGCTATTATCACCATTTGCGGAATATTAGTATTACCAGCGCAATGGCTCATAGTTACGCCAGATCATCCAACGCTCTGTCTCGTGAATTGGAGCGGTACCAATGCTATATTCATCCTTTGTGCCGCTCTGCAAATCAATCAAATGAAGCATACCGCCATACGTTCCAACCGCCAACTTGCCTTCATCGGGTGTAACTGCCCGCCCGGATATCGTACTGCCGACAAAATAGCGCCAAAGTTCACGACCCTCCCTGTCAATCAGACGGAGATAACCGTAGGCATACCCAAAATAGATCCTTGTGTCAGCGCTGTTGCGGCGTATACTCGCATTTCTTCATTCATCATCGGCCATTCTTCCTTATTCTGAGCAAGACCCTGTTCACCTCAGCAATCGACACTTGAATGGTGGCACCGTTGTAGAAATGACAGGCATTATACCAGACGTCCAGATCATCTTTGGAAAATAGAGCATAATGCGGATAACTGGAACTTGGCTCAAATATATGCACCGTCTTATTGGACAGATCCATAAGCATATGCTCACTCATCTGGCTGCCGTAAGCAATCCAGCGTCCATCCTTCGACACAGCTCCATGCGCCATATCCACAATCGTATCTTTCAGTTCTTGTTCTCTCCGTTCAGACGCCTTGGGATGGATCAAGTCCACCCGATCACCACCCAGCAAATAAACGCCATAACCGCAGACCAACAGAAGTCGCTGTCCATCCCCAAACGGAATCACTTCATCTAGTACATCCAGCCATCGGCCTAACGGCTTGCAAAGCCTCCTCGAACGCTGGTGTAAGCGGCCAAGATGCCGCCGGAATCTCCCGACGTAACTGCTCCGTTTCCCCAACCTGATTAGCTTCCTGAATCATACGAAAAATATCTCTGGCCAGCTTGGAGCGCTCGTCCTGCTTCGGTTCTGACTGCTCCTGCTGCCATTCACTTTCCATGCCGACTCTGACAAATTCATTTACATCTGCAGCATACCTTTTCCCTTCCTGTCGCCACTTAGCTGCCATTTCATGATTCAACCAACTCATTCTGCTTCCCCCATTCAACCGTATGTATGTTCCGTTTGTTCTACAGGCTTCGTTCATTCCGTAGGTGGTTTCCCACCTTCGTCAGCACAGACCACAAGTCTGTCACTACCTTCACCTCTTCATAGTCCAGATAAGCATCGCGCTTGTCATAATATTTTACCGCCACAATCACCATCTGAAGCGTCACAGGCTGTCCGGCAGCCTTAAGGACTTCTACAATACTCTCAAAGGTCGCCAGCTCGAACCAGGTTTGAACCTGACGATCTGATATCCACACGGGAATATACTCGTCCTGTTCGTTGGTTACGGCTGTACCATCCTCTGCACATTCCTCCAGCCAATGCTCATCCAAATAATAAATCGGTGTGTGAACAGGAGCCTGATCCCATTGATCCACGTTCACATATAACCAGTTATTATGCAGTTGCCCCACGCTACGCACCAATTCCTGCAATCCTTCAAATACACGATAAGACGGGCGCTCTCTGCGACGATAATCCTCAAGTCTCGTCTCATACCTGCTCATCTCCAGCCCACCCCGTTTCTTTATATCAACTGAACACTCAAAATTCGCATAACATACATTTACAACTCATAAAACCCGATATAAGTACAAGCACCTCGTAAAGTGTCAAGACTACATAAGGAGATTGATCTATTCATGAAAAGAATCACCGCACTTGTTATCCTGTCCATGCTATTACTTGTATCCCCGATCTACGCTGCTGCCCAAGCACCTATGCTGGTCTATGTGGACCAGAGTAACCATTCCTTCATCCCGCTTCGCCTCCTGAACAGCTATGAAGGGATCACACTCAACATGACGGCAGCGGACAAAAAAATAGAAATTGCGCAAGGCAATACCCGGCTCACATTATTTATGGGACAATCTACTGCCAAAGTGAATGATCAGACGATCCGTTTGCAAAATGCTCCTTTTACCGATAACGGTTCTACCTATGTACCCTTGCAGTTCATCAGTCAATATCTAAACCTGCAGGTCTCATGGCAAAAGGAAACCTCAGCTGTACGCATTAAGCAGGGTACAACGTCCGTCACGCTTCCGGTACTTACCGGTAAGCTACCCGGAAATACTACACCCATTACGACGGCTCATAAAAGCTTCAAGGTCGGATCTCGTACCTTTTCCGCTAAGGTGGTCACCATCTCTATGCTCCATCCCAAGGTGAACCTGGACGTGGCGCTTGCAGGCGATACTATCGGCAAAGTGGAGGATTTAAGCAGTCTCGCCAAACGCAATCAAGCGGTTGTAGCCATAAATGGTACATTCTTTGACGCCTATACCAAAAGCTCCTACAAAACACCTTACGGCTACCTGGTCAGCCACAAAAAGATGTTGAAAAAAAGCTCCGGCGACCAGCGAACGGTCTTCACCTATGATGCTAACCATTTAGCCGAGCTGGTTTCGGGTTCCGCCTTTGAACAACGGTTAAGCCAAGGCAGCGTCGAAGGTGCCCTTCAAGCCGGACCTCGTCTGGTCACGAACGGACAGATCTCCCTGAATGTCAAAGCCGAAGGCTTCAAGGACCCTAAAATATTAACAGGCGGCGGCGCCCGCAGCGCACTCGGAATTAGTCGGGATCATAAGCTGATCCTCCTGACCACAAGCGGAGCGACTATTCCGCAGCTCGCCCAAATGATGAAGCAGGCTGGCGCTTATCAGGCCATGAATCTGGACGGCGGTGCTTCCAGCGGGCTGTATTACAACGGCTCCTACCTCACCACACCCGGCCGCCAAATCAGCAATGCCATTATTGTAAAGTATCAATAGTCGGATGAAGGGCTGTCTTCATGGATGTGTAATCCGTGAAGATAGCCTTTTTCCATTTTCTCTGGTTCCGGTTGTTCCGTCCTCCACCTGTTCAGGCAGCTTGTCCAGGCCGTTACGGGTTGATCCTGCAACCTACAATCGAATCAGACTTGTAAAGCTATTGCTGCCTTCGCTTCTTTTCATTAAAGAAAGGTAAATACGGTTGTTTTCTCTGCTCGCCAAGCATTCATAAAGTCCGGGTTGCACAGAAAGGAATGTCCCTCCCCATACACATTCAGGCTCCAGTCCACCACTTGTGGCTTCCTCCCCTGCTCCAATAAATAGGTTGCCTGTGGGAACCTTCAAAAACAGCCGCACAGCAGGCTTGTCAATATGATCTGTCATCAAAACCTCATAGGTCCCGTCCGCTCCCAGATTCAAAAAAGCTACATTTCCTTTGTTCAACTCGCCCAGCTCGTCCTCTTCGATAGACCACCAATCCGGATCATCGTCCAAACGATGCTTAAGTGCTTGCGTATCAAATAGACAAAGAGTCGCCGTATCTGTTGTAAATTGAAATGGACTGCTTGCCGTATTCATCATGCGATCCTCCTGATTTTGGTCAGCGAATTTCCGTTTTCCCGCGTCTTTCGCTATCCGTATTGCCATATGCTTGAGGGAAAATCTCCCTGTATGTAAAGTATAACAATGCTTGCAGGGCCAGACAACATGTTGGGCCAACACCCATTCTGCATAAAAAAACCTCTCTCACGATGTCGTGAAAGAAGGCCGATTTGTGGATTTAAGCGATGCTAACCTGCTGTTAAATCAGAAAAGACTTAGTAATAATTACCAGCAAAATGAACAATACCAAAATCGCTCCTGTGGATGTCCATGCTCCACCGTAACCTACTTCACCCATGTCTGAATCCCTCCTTGCGCTAAAGCATACTCTTATCGTATGAAGAAAAGCCGATTACGACAGGGCGCATTGGCAAGTTTATTTGGCCGGATAGCCTTCTCAGAAAATAGACTGATACGGCTTGGATGGATCGCTAATGACTCGTGATGATAACTGGGAGAGAATGTCGTCCGTTCTTCGCAGTAACCTGCTCACATCCTTGTTTCTCATCTTTTGAAGGAGCGGGGTTTCTAGCTGGGATGAAAGAAATTGAGTGGTGCCTATAAATACGACAACATCCAATCCCGGATTGGTTTCGGTATGTAATAAGTGCAGCAGATCAGTCATGGACAGGAATTCCGGAGGGAAAAAGCTGTTGTTCTCTTTCATATATAGAGCTTTCAGCATGGAGGTTAATGCCCAGTCACACAGGATAATGCAGCATTGGAGCTGGTTGTGCTTTTGCAGGATTTGGGCTAGTTTCATGTGGTATTGAGCTAGAGTGTGGAAATCGGTTATTGAATTATGTAGGTGTTGTGCGGGTCTGGATGGTTGGGTGGAACTTAGAATAAAGGTAGAAGGAGCTTCTTTCATATCTATTCCTCCAGAGAATTTCAATATTAGTCTTATTATACACCCTTTTGATACAAATTGATATCAATGATGATATTCAACCAATGTTTGGTGTGTAAAAACTTGTCTACACTTTTTAATTAGTGAGGTGTAGCTGATGCAGGATAAAGAAGTATTAAAGCTGGTTGGTGCCAGAATACGTGTTTTGCGGAAAGAAAAAGGTCTTTCTCAAGAGGCTCTGGGGGAAAAAGGCGGATTTCATTTTTCATACATAGGACAGATCGAGCGAGGAGAAAAGAACGTATCTTTGCTAAACGTGGCTAAAATCGCAAAGGCATTAGATGTAAACCTGATTCAACTTTTTTCATATGTAAGCGAGGACCCAAAAATCGTGGAATCTGATGAAGATATTATAGAAATTATTACGATGCTCAAAAAGTCGAGTCCAGAGAAAGTGCGCTTGGCGAGGAATGTGATAAGGGAAATTATCAACTAAGAAGATTTCCCAAAAAATTATGGGAGTAAAATAAACCCAATGTAAAATTGGGCAACCCCATGTATTTTTCTATAAGAAAGGATGTGTTTCTCAACGCCTTTGTGTTTACACACAGGCTTTTACCCTTGCCGTCACGCGGCATTTTCTATAAGGAGGCCCATAATGTACTTACTGGATGCAAAAAGTAAAAAACCGCTCTACCAACAACTCTACCAACAAATGCGCACCAAAATTCTAAGCGGTGAACTCAGCGCGCAGGCCAAACTGCCTTCCAGCCGCCGCCTCGCGACCGAGCTTCATATCAGTAGAAATACGGTGGACACCACCTATCAGCAACTCTTATCCGAAGGCTATATTGTTGGCAAAAGCCGTAGCGGCTATTACGTAGAAACACTCCCTAACACTAAATTCTCCGCGTATGCAGATAATGTTCCGGACACGCCTCCCAGTCAATCGCAGCCGGACGGAATTTTATACGATTTCCGGTACGGCAATTTGAGCCCGCAGACCTTTCCGTTTCCGCAATGGCAGCGGTTAACTAACCTCTGTCTGCGACAGGACAAAGAACAATTCTTGAACTACAGTAACTTCATGGGTGAACCCGGACTACGCAATGAACTGGTGAAGTATTTGCATGAATACCGGGATGTCCGGTGTACAGCCGACCAAATATTGATTACTTCTGGAACTATCCATTGTCTTATGATTATCTGTCAGCTCCTCCGAACTGTGGCGAACACCATTGCCATGGAAGATCCGGGTTTCACCGCCGCCCACTCGACTTTTACCAATTACGGCTTTCAGGTACCACTCATTCCGGTTAACAGCCACGGTCTCAATGTCAAAGCATTACGGACCACTACCGCCCAGGCTGTCTATGTGACACCCTCGCATCAATTCCCTACAGGCCGCATTATGTCCATAACTAGGCGTCTACAGCTTATTGACTGGGCCTATGAACAGGAGGCTCTGATTATTGAAGATGACTATGACTGCCACCTGCTCTATGACGTAAAACCAGCACCGGCTCTGCAGGGATTGGCGCCAGATAAAGTAATCTACATCGGCAGTTTTTCTAAAATCCTTTCGCCTTCCCTTAGGGTTGCGTATGCGGTATTGCCGAAAAACTTGGTGCGGCACCTGCAGCAGACAACCAAAAACTATGCCTGCTCAGTGCCCCTGCTCATCCAAAAACCTCTGGAACGGTTCTTACAGGAAAATCTTTTTGAAAGTCACTTGCGGAAAATGCTCCGTCAGTTTAAGAAAAAGCGAGAGATATTGCTACGTGCGCTACAGGAGCACTTCGGCGACACCGTTACAATATCCGGAGTAAATGCCGGTCTTCATATCCTGTTGCATCTAAATCAGCCGGTGTCCTCACGGAACCTAGTAGCCAAGGCGGCCCAGGCCGGTGTATATATCCACGGTGACAATCTCTGGGTGGAATCCTCACCCGGGACAACGGCCCGTGTTCTTTTGGGCTTCGGTGCCATTGCAAACGAGGATATCGACCCGGCTGTCCGCCTGTTGCGCCAGGCCTGGCTTGAATTATAGTTGAAATGATGACTCAATAGCCCCTACCGGACACAACCCGGCACACGGTCCTATGCCGACACACCGTTCCACTTGAATATGAAACTGTGTTTCGCCTTCCACAACCGCACTGAATGGACAATTTTTCGCGCACTTGCCGCATTTGATGCATCTATTGGTAATTGTACGATGTACAGGCAGACCGGCCAGTTTTCTTTGTATACTTTTCCAAGCGTTCCCATATTCCAGTGCCTCGCCTGCTTTTAAAAGGGCATTGCCTCCGGCTGTTTTATAGACGATATGCATTGCTGCATCGTATCCGGCTGTAACCCCGGCTGCCGTGATAATATGGCCGTTGTCAACAAACCGCTCATCTTTCTTCAGCATTATTGTAGGTTCAATAGCCAATAACTTATCAAAAGCCAGATGATGTGTTGTCGCCGACAGCCCGCTAAGGAGCCCTGTCTTGGCCAGTAATACAGCCCCAGTACACACGGATAAGGTAATAGCCGCGTTTTTACTCTGATCCTCCAGCCAGCTAATTACATTGACATTGGCTAAAAGTTCCTCTGTTATTGCGCCGCCGGGAATAACTAAAATGTCGATCTCGGGGCAATCATTAAAATCGTATTCTGCCCTAACAACTAATCCCCCAATTAGTCCCCCCGCCATAGCGCGCAGATCTTTTTTAGTTTCACTGACAGTAAACACGTTATACAGGGTACGCGCTGTCTGATACATAGTCGGCTTTTTGGCCGAGACATAATCCACAGCGGAAAACACCTCATAAGGGCCAATATAATCGGTTGTATCAGCACCATCAAACAAAAATATGCCTACTCTCAAGGGTAATTCATTATTACTCATTGCCAGAACCTCCAACATATATTTATCCGTGCACGTGATACTTATATCAAATCATGTAAACTGTCTTTTACAAAAGAGCCAGATTTCAAGAAATGAAAGAGGCCAGTATTCAAATTCGAACCAAAGACCAAGGGGAGGCAGCCATCATTATTTCTCCTGCCGCTATTCCTTGTCAGCAGATCTGTGGGCAATCTCTTGGGAAATAAAAAAAGGGCCATGCTTTTCATTTTCAGAAAATCATAGTCCTCATTTTTTATTCAATACCAGAAAGACACTCCGGCGTGCCTTCTTTTCAGCCCGCATCCCTTTTCATATTCGATCACTTATGATCACTCTTCGCAGATGAAATTTAACGCAACAGCCATTCCTTTATTGTCGATGTGGAAGAGCCGTTTTGAATGAGCGGATCTAAATTCCCAATCTTTGTCGCCTCATCAAGTGACGCTGCTTTTATTAAATAGGCTCCTCCCGTTGCATCGCTAAATGGACCATACATTTCAAGAAGCTCCTCTTTTTTCAACTTTTCCAGATGGTCATAGTGTCCTTTGATATCATTAGCATCGAACTTGTTTGTTCGTGTAGTAATTAATAAAAAGTAGCTACTGATTTCCCCTCCATATTTCCCTTGTAATAAAAATCCAGCATCACTGATCAACAAAATGAATATCAATTCATTTATCAAACCTATATTTAACATTTATCTCAATAGCAAATCATGCTGTATGAAACCATTACCGCAAATTAATATTATTTTGGCAAACGGTAATATGGTATTCTTGTCGCTTCCTCAAATCCCAATTTATGGGCAAGCTTTCTAGATCCTATATTTCCGGAATTACATGACCAAACCGGTTTATAACCATTAGCAATACAATAATCAATTAATTCTGCACATACGATGGAACCGAAACCTGAACCTTGATTTCTTTCATTGGTTTCAATTCCTATTTCAAGCCTATCACCTATTGTAAAGGCTGCAAATGCAGTAGAAGCAGGAAAATCGTTCTCCAAAATTAAAGTGAAACCTATTCCGTTTTTCATGAAGTCACTGTAATTGTTCCAGAAGTACTTTGGCACTACACTCCCATCCAATTGATTAAAAATAGTTTCGGAGGTTGTTACAATTTTGTGGTTCTCATTTGTTAGCTTCTTTTTAAACGCTAAAAACTTTTCCTTATTAAAACTAAAATTTATTCTTTGATATTCTAGAACCTTGGTATCTTCTTCCGCTGAAAATGATTTTTTATATGGTTCATCAGGGTTCTTTTTGATTAGATTGCTTCCTAAAATAGCATCTATTTTTGAATATAGTGAAGCAGGATATACTTGCAGCCATTCAAATTCGTTCCTGACATTTTGGACATTAAGCATATGAGATACCAGCTGCACATAAAAATCCTCCCTGTTAGTTTCTCCATAAAGCAAGGCCATTCTATAAGGATGCTGAATAAAAAATGAAGCAGGAGAAGCCTCTTCATCAATAAATACCTTCCCTTCCACCTTTCCTTCCAAAACAGATAAAGCAAACATGGTATTTATATCTGCAGATTGAATGATGGGTATTACTTTTTTATAATTCCGGATATCTAACAATTTCATCTTATTTAATCTTCCTTTCTGAATTATTTCACCAGTCAAGAGAACCAGACAATAAATAGTTAGCTTAATTTTACATTTTAATATACAATAACGAAAAAAACAGCCCAAAATAACATTCGGATTGGCTCTTCTTCACAATTTTATATTGCTGATGATGTAGAGCAAAATCTTAGACTTAGGAGACTTGGTCAGTTTTAGCAGGTTCTCAAACAAAAAACACGCCCATAAATGGCGTGTTTTTCATCATACATGAATCTCTCCAATCCAACTCCCCTAACCTTACTTCCAAATCTCGTCCGCAATCTCTTTAATGAAAGCAAGCTTTTTCCACTGCTGCTCTTCTGTCAGAATATTGCCCTCTTCTGTCGAAGCAAAGCCGCATTGTGGGCTGAGGCAGATGTGGTTGATGTCGACAAATTGAGTCGCTTCCTTAATGCGGTTAATGACCGTCTGCTTGTCTTCCAGTTCACCCGTTTTGGAGGAAACGAGACCCAGTACGACCTGCTTTTGATCTTTCAGATGCTTAAGCGGTGTGAAATCACCTGCACGGTCGGTATCGAATTCGAGATAGTAGCCGTCGATGTTGTCGATGCCGAACAGGGTTTCGGCAACTGGCTCATAGCCGCCAGAAGATGCCCAGGTGGAATGGTAGTTACCACGGCATACGTGGGTCGTAACGACCAAATCGGCTGGGAGATCCTTCACCGTTTCCTGATTCACGCGGGCGAACAGCTTTTTGGTATCTTCCACATTCTCACCCGCATGTTGTCTGGCTTCCCAATAGTTTTTATCGCAGAGCATCCCCCATGTGCAATCATCCAGTTGCAAGCTGCGGCAGCCCTCATTGTACAACGCTTGAATCACGGATTTGTAGGCTTTGGCGATATCCGTCACCAGCTCATCCAGATTGCTGTAGTACGTATCCGTTGTTTCTTTATTTTCGCCACGCAACAACTCGGCCAGGAACTGCGCAGGTGCCGGAATCGTTTGGCGCGCAATGGCATCCTCACCTGCTACTTGCTTCAGGAATTTGAAATCTTCAATGAAAGGATGACGGGAATGTCCGATTTTACCGGACAAGCGTGCGGTTTCCGCTCTTGTTTCCACACCTTGGAATTGGTAGCCGTTCGAAAGCTGTACCTTTTCCACGCCGTCCAGCCCCCACATAAAATCAAGATGCCACCAAGAGCGTCTGAATTCACCGTCCGTCACGGCTTGAAGTCCTACGGATTTTTGCTTTTCTACTAGCTTGATAATTTCGTTATCTTCAATCTTTCTCAGCTCGTCCGCAGAGATTTCATTATTTTGAAATTGAATTCTGGCGTCTTTAATCGCTTGCGGGCGCAGAAAGCTGCCGACCATATCGTGTCTAAAAGGGGTCACTTTACGTTGGGATGCATTGTCAAGGATGCTGCTCATTAGGGTTATCTCCTTTTTCGCTTCTGTAGTGAAGTTCTTGTAAGAAAGATAACATACAATTCCAGTTATAAGGTAACTCCAATAAACTATAGCTAGTTATAGCCTGAAGCTATACCCAACCTTTTATTCCCCTATCGCCTCATGCAGCGCTTCTACATAGACGGTGGCCAGCTTGGAGAGCGCAGTGTTTTTATGACAAATCCATCCCACATTAATAGACTCATCACATTCCAGAGGGACGGAAATAATTTCGTTACCGTTCAGATCCGCACTGATGACCCCGGTAGAAATGGTATAGCCGTTCAAGCCAATGAGCAAATTAAAAAGGGTCGCCCGGTCATTGACACGAATGCTTTTGGGATGTGACAACGTACTGAGAATTTCCTCGGAGAAGTGAAAGGAATTGTACTCCCCTTGCTCAAAGGACAGGTATGGATAAGGATGAAGCTGGTCAATAGTCACGATAGACTGCCGGGATAGCGGATTATTGGTACTGATAAATATATGAGGCTTGGCCGTAAACAGGCTGTTGAATTGCAGATTTGCATCTTTTAGCAGCTTGTTAATGACCTTGGCGTTAAATTCGTTCAGATACAGGATTCCGATCTCACTGCGCAAGCTTTTGACATCCTGTATGATTTCATGGGTTTTGGTCTCCCGTAAAGCCAGTTCATACTCATCTTGGCCATATTGATTCACCAGATTCACAAATGCATTTACAGCAAAAGCGTAATGCTGCGTGGACACAGCAAAATGCTGTGGTGAAGGCTTGGCATCCAGATAGCGACTTTCCAACAGCTCCGCCTGCTCAACGACCTGACGTGCATAACCGAGGAATTCCACACCTTCCTTGGACAAAGAAATCCCTTTATTGGTACGCTCAAAAATGGTGATATGAATTTCTTCCTCCAGATCGCGAATCGCGTTCGACAGACTGGGCTGGGAAATGAACAACCGCTTCGCCGCCTCATTCATGGAACCGCGATTGGCAACCTCGATGACATATTTTAATTGTTGTAAGGTCAATGCATGATGTCCTTTCCGTTTGTGTTTCTTCTATTATATAACACATGGTAACACTGCTGTTCCAAGAAGCCCCTACACCCAAAAAAACACCTCCTCAAAATGGTAATCCATTTCAGGGAGGTGCTTTTGCATTGCTGCTTTAATTAACGAATTTCACCGTTTGTGGAGATCAGCTTTTGATACCAATAGAAGCTTTGTTTCCGAATACGACGCAAATCTTTGAGATCAAACTCTTCACGATCCACATAGATAAACCCGTAACGCTTACTGGAGCCCTGATGGGTACTGACAAGATCAATCGCAGACCACGGACAGAAGCCGAATACTTCTACGCCATCTGTAATAGCCAGTTGAATCTGCTCGATATGTTTCTTGAAAAAGTCAATACGATAAGGATCACTCACTACATCACCTTCTTCAAGCTTGTCAAAAGCTCCCAAGCCATTCTCCGTCACGATTAAAGGTAGATGGTAGCGAGAATAGATTTGGCGTAACGTGGATCTAAAACCGACCGGATCAATCTCCCAACCAAACTTCGTCTTTTGCAGGTTGGGGTTTACGGAACCTCGGTATGCGCCTGGTTCACCCACAATTTCATGCTGATCCCCTGTATGTGAAAAATCATTTCCGTCATTTAAACTTTCTCCTACGGTTTGAGAGGTATAATAATTAAATGCGATAAAGTCCGGATTACCCTTCGCTAATATTTCCATATCCCCTTCTTCAATGACAGGCTCATAGCCTTTCTCGACCAAATAGCTCCACGCAATGTGATTGTAACGGCCAAATACAGCCATATCCAGATAGAGCCAGTTGCGAATCGCTGCATAGTTATCAGCCGCCAGTGTATCTTCCGGCTTGGAACTGGCTGGATAGATAACCCCGATATTCGGCGCTGGTCCAATTTTCGCGTCAGGTAGCATTTCATGGCACAATACCATCGCTTTCGCCTGCGCGACTAACATATGATGATTTTGTTGGTACAGTACCTTTTGCGGATTTTCCAGACTTGTATCTAATGTGCCAATAGAACCGGGATGGAGAATCAGCATGTTCTGCTCATTAATGGTTAACCAATATTTCACCCTGTCTCCAAAGTTCTCAAACAATGTTTTGGCATACTGTTCGAAGGCATCAATCGTCTCCCTCTTCGACCAGCCGCCTTGTTTTTCAAGAGCATAAGGCAGATCAAAATGATACATAGTAACAATCGGTTCAATGCCATATTTAATTAATTCGTCAATTAATGAGTTGTAAAACGCGATCCCCTTCTGATTAACTTCACCTGCTCCCTGGGGATAAATACGTGTCCAGGCAATAGAGAAACGATACGCCTTAAAGCCCATTTCAGCCATCAAAGCTACGTCTTCTTTGAACATATGATAATGATCACTGGTTACCTTAAAATCAGTGACTCCTTCGACGTGATTAGCCATGTCAATGACAGAGGGTCCTTTTCCATCTTCGTCCCATGCACCCTCTACTTGATAAGCGGAAGTTGAACCTCCCCAGAAAAAATCTTCGGGAAATGCCTTCAATTGGTTATGTTTCATGATATAGTCCCTCCAGTTATAGTTATATGCTTCTGATGTTCGCAATCTATGGATGTGATGATGACGCTTTCCTGTATCACACAACCAAAGTCAACAATACTTCATTTTTCTGAATCTGTTCCTGATTTGTCTCAAATACGTCCACTTTATTTTTCGTAAGTGTGACGATGACAGGCGTCACGATTTCGTATCCTGCTTCTATAATCTGTTCCCTGTCAAATTGGATTAACAAATCACCCTGTTTCACGCTGTCCCCCTCTTTAACCACTGGATTAAAATGTTTCCCTTTCAGCGCAACGGTGTTAATTCCGATATGAATTAATATCTCCGTACCCGCATTTGAAGTTAAGCCTATGGCGTGTCCTGTGGGAAACAGCGAGGTTACAACTCCATCTATTGGCGCTACGACCTCACCGACAGACGGTTCAATGGCTAACCCTTTTCCCATGGCCCCTGTAGAAAATGCAGAATCATTCACTTGGCTCAGTGGTGTAGTCTTGCCTGTGATCGGGCTGTAGATCGTTTCTTTCTTGATGTCAACGGCCATGGTTGTTGTAACAACTGGCACGGGTTCTTCTGTTTTCACGGATTCAACCATTTCCGGGGCCTCCCTCTTAACCTTACTTTCATACCCAAAAATAAGGGTCAGTACCGTTGCAGCTATAAATGAACATGCAATGGCGAAAACGTAAATTAAGGTTGGCGTATATACTGGAATAGCAAAAATATTATGAAAAACATAAGCCGTCATTTTCACTCCAAAATGTCCATTAATGGCTCCGCCTAGAGCCCCGGCAATAATGACAATCGGAATGACACGTTTAAAACGGAGCACCAGACCATACACAATCGGCTCTGTCACACCAGCCAGCAAGCCTGTAATACTCGTGGAACCTGCAAGAGTTCTAAGTGTTTTATCTTTTTTCGCTTTCAGGAAAATACCAAATGCGACACCAATTTGAGCAAATACAGCCGCTGCAGCCATCGCCTCAATCGGATCACCGCCCACACCGATATTTTGAATCGTGATAGGTGTAAAACCCCAGTGAAGTCCGAAGACGACCATAAAGGTCATAAAACCGCCAAGAACAATCCCTGACAAAATGCCACTTACACCAATTAACCATGTCACACCTGAAGAAATCCAATCTCCTACCCCTGTACCGAAGGGTCCGAAAGCTATCGCAGATAGCGGAACCATAATCATTAAGGCCAGCATCGGAACTAAAAAGAGCTGTAGATCCTTAAGAATGATCTTCTTCAAAAACTTGTCCACCAACGCATATATGCTGATGGATATGAAAACCGGGAAAACACTGGCTGAGTAGTTCATCATGACCACCGGTATTCCTAAAAACGATACATCAGAGCCTTTGTCCATCAGCCCCGTAAAGTTGGGTTCCATGAGGGCCGCACCGATCACACCGGCTACATAAGGATTCGCCTTCAGCTTTATACCGAGTGTGATCCCAAGCAAAATCGGCAAGAAGTAAAACACAGCATTCCCCGCAGCAGACAGGATCATATAGGCATCACTTGTCGCAGACATCCATCCCAGTAAAGTCAAAACAGTCAGGAGTGCTTTTAGCATCCCCGAGCCCGCCATCGCTGGAATCAACGGGGAGAAACTGCCGGAAATGACTTCAAAGATCGTAGATACGACCGCTGTCTTCTTTCCACTAGATTCGCTGGCCGCAGGGGATTCCGATCCAAAATCCCTGTTTTTCATGATCTCCGTATATACATAGGCAACATGGCTACCAATAACGACTTGAAATTGTCCTCCGCTTTCAACAACAGTAATGACACCTTCATGCTTCTCAAGAGCTTCTCTTTCGGCTTTTCTAGAATCCTTCAGGTCAAATCTGAGCCGTGTAGCACAATGGACAAGCCCATTGATATTTTCTTCTCCTCCAACGAGACGTACGATGTCATCGCCCATTTTCTTATGGTCCATGTTCATTCTCCTTTAGGGCAGATTGCCTGAAAACAAAAAAATACCTAAACGAAAGGCCTATATGATCAAAGAAAATGATCACTGCCATTCATTTAGGTATCGCCTGCTTAACCAGTAACAATCCTTATATTTAAGTTGTGAGCCTACTATAAATCACTCCGAAATCGTTTGCAAGCTTTTTTTTCTAAGAACTAGCTATATCATTTCTGGAGGTTACACGCTGTATATGAATCGTCAAATACACTTTTTCGTCAATCGACATAGCACTTTCATGCTTCAATTCCAAATATTGATTAATTAATTGGGTACACTGAAAAGCCCTCGCATATTTATCTTTGACTTGGTCATACAAGAAATTGTCACCTGAAGCTAGTTGCTCTTGTTCATTACTCAGCAATCGTTGGGCAAAGTACTGTAAATGAGTAATAAACCGGGAATAATTGAATGAAGTTTCATCCAGCGTCAGCTGATAGTAATCGGTTACAATATTGAAAATATCATCTATGACCTCTGTAATCTCAACCGTTTGTTTCATTCCCTGGCCGTCTTGTCTTGCATTTACAAAATGCATAGCAATAAAGCTCGCTTCATGCTCATCCATTTGAATGCCAAATTGAGCATCGATGATATCCAGTGCGCCCATACCAATCATAAATTCTTTTTTGTAAAATTTTTTAATTTGCCACAAAAGCGAATTCTTAAGACCGACTGATTTTCTATAGCGGGATATGGCGAATTGAATATGGTCAATCAGAGAGATATAAATGTTATCACTAAAGATATCTCCCATTTCTTTTTTTGCGTTTCCCACAATTTCATCCGCTACTTTCAAATATTCTACAGATGTTTCTCCAATGAGATCAATTAATTTTTGCGGAATTTTATCGGACTTTAATACAAAAGTTTTTTCGATTTTTTCCTCATCGACTCTCTGACCATTTTTCTTTTTAAAGCCGAGACCATTCCCTATGACAACAAATTCATGACCCACCTGATTTTCGGCTCGGATGACATTGTTGTTAAAAATTTGCCGGATGATCATCTATCTGCTCACCTCATTGATGTAATGAAAAAGTTTGTAATAACAAAAAAAACCAAATAACGACTAAATAAATTAGTCATTATTTGGGTATCGCCTGCTAACCAGTAACAATCCCGAAGGGCACTTGACCCTTCATTCAATTACTCTTACTATACCGCTTTCAAACCAGAATAACAATACAATCCTGTTGAAAAGTCTTCTGTGAATATAGTTTATCACCAAATCATATAAAAATATCAAAGTACGTCTTTGGCAACCTGAATAGCTGAAGCTGCCCGGGGCCATCCTACGTAAAAGGCAAGCTGTGTAATGACCTCAACCAGTTCTTCCTCCGAAATCCCGTTCTCCTTGGCCAGGTTCAGATGATAAGGAAGTTGATTCACATGCTCACCCGCTACCAAAGCAGCAACTGTAATGAGACTCCGGTCTCTGAGAGATAACTCGCCTCTTCTCCACACATTTCCAAAAAGAACATTTTCTGTATAGCCTACAAAAGCAGGAGCAAAATCACCCACCGTTTCCCGAACACTCGACGTGATTAATCTATGCTTCATAAAATCATCTGGGCAAGTCCGTTGCCAAAGGACCAGTCCTCTAATTCAGTTTCCACCAGTGTCACAAATACATCCTCCGGTCTAATCTTACATTCCATAGATATGAGTTCAGCTAACCTTTGGTAGAAACTCTTTTTTTGTTCCGTTGTTCTACCCGAGCCCATCGTAATTTGGATATAAAGCAGCTTGTGTGTTCTGGGTACATTCAAATAATCCGGACTATAATAAAACTCGCTCTGCTTATGAGCATGAAAAACCTGAAAGTAATCTTTTTCCGGCACCTGAAAATGTTCGATCAAAGCGTTCATGATACAGCGACTAATCCATGGCAGCTCTTGCTCTGTGTATTGCTGCTCCATGTAACCTACTCGTACAAATGGCATGTTCATCTCTCCTATCCGTCGGGATAAGATAATTGTACTCCACCTATTTTTATCTGTATAATTGAAAATAATCATAAATATATTCATTTTTACCGATGGAGATGAGTGTGCATGGATCTGAAAGAGCTAACTACATTTCGTACCATTATCGAAGAAGGAACGTTCTCAAAAGCTGCTGCCAAATTGAACTACGCGCAGTCTACAGTCACGAGCCAAATCCAGAGGCTAGAGAAAGAGCTGGGATTCCAGCTTTTTAAAAGGGGTTGGGATGCGGAATTAACGGCCTCAGGCAAACTTTATGCCGAAGAGGTAGATAGGCTTATTCAGCATTGGAATTTTGTGATGGATCAGGCCAAGTCCCTGAAAAAGGAGGAGATCGGCACGCTCCATATCGGTGTGATTGAAACAGTAGCGGCTACCGTACTGCCCTTGGTTCTGCGGCAATTTCGAGAGCATAAACCGAATATTACATGTCATTTTACAGTTGGAAACACGGATACACTCTCGAAAGCTTTGATGGACGGTACGCTGGATTTTGCGATCTCTGGGGAACCTCACTCGATTCCTTCCTTACACTTTGAACCCATTTATCACGAACACATCGCCTTTATCGTGTCCCGTAATCACCCTTTCGCGGCAAAAAGTGAACTTCAGCTGGAGGATTTGTATGAATATCCGCTTATAGCTGGAGGGAAAAACTGCCTGTACCATATCCGACTGGAAAAAGAACTTTCCCGCTTCCCGTCGATACCGTTTTTGTATACCGTCAGTCAAATCTCGTCTATACCCTCATTCGTAAAAACGATCCCTTCGGTTGGAGTGGTTCTATCGTCAATGCCTTTGCCGGAGGAACTGGTCACCGTCCCCCTCCAGCTAACAGACCCGAATATTCCCATCGGACTATTACAAAACAATCAACACCAGCAATATATGTCTTCAGCCCGAAAGTTGTTTATGCAACTGGTTAAGGAGCTTTGTAGGCTATAGCTCCAATGCAAAAACTACTAATAAGCTATATACGCAAGCCGACACCTTCGCATAAAGAAAAAGCCGCTAAACACTCAGAAACCTGGTGTTTAGCGGCTTTACTATTATGAAAACCAGAGAGAGTGTGTCCCTCTTCTTATTTCTTTACTCTTGTGATATTAGTTATTTTGCTTCGAGCGGTTTTTTCCACAGTCCCAGAATGAGCGCAGAAATCACGGAGCCAATCGCCACTGCAAGCAAGAACAGCAAAGCATGATTGGCAAGCGCTGCTACAAAAATGCCGCCATGTGGAGCTGGGAGATTGATTTGCCAGAACTGCGTCAGACCACCAGCAATCGCTGAACCTACAATACAAGAAGTTAAAACACGCAGAGGGTCAGCAGCTGCGAATGGAATTGCTCCTTCTGTAATAAAGGACAAACCGAGTACATAGTTCGTCAAACCAGACTTGCGCTCTTGCTCAGTAAATTTATTTTTGAAGAACGTTGAAGCTAATGCGATCGCCAGTGGAGGTACCATACCGCCCGCCATAACAGCAGCCATCATTGCTCCGTTCGTGTTACCGCTGGAAGTAAAGACACCGATCGAAAATGCGTAAGCTGCTTTGTTGAAAGGTCCACCCATGTCAATCGACATCATTCCGCCCAGGATCAGACCCAGAATAACCGCATTACCCGTTCCTAAATTGTTCAGAACATTGACAAGCCACGTATTAATACCACCGAAAATTGGATCAATCAGGTAGAACATAATCGCGCCTGTAATTAGTAGTCCAAATACCGGATATAACAAGATTGGCTTTAAGCCATCCAGCGTTTTCGGCAGACCTGCAAAAGCTTTACGCAGGAAGATAACCACATAACCAGCCAGGAAACCTGCTGCCAGACCGCCAAGAAAACCTGCATTGGAGTTTACAGCCATCAGACCACCAACCATACCTGGCATCAGTGCCGGGCGGTCTCCAATACTCATCGCGATAAATCCGGCCAGTATCGGAATCAGGAAGTGGAACGCACCTGTTCCGCCGCCAATCGTTTGTAACAGTTGGAAGAATACATTATCTTCTCCCGCTACCTGTTCAATCAAGAAGGAAATTGCTAGCAAAATCCCCCCGCCTACAACGAATGGCAACATATGAGAAATACCGTTCATTAAATCCTTGTAAATTTTACTGCCCACGCTGCTCTTCTCCGCTTTCGACTCTTCAGCGCCGCCTTTACCTTCACTACGATAAATTGGCGCATCGCCGTTTAGCGCTTTGCGGATCAGTTCTTCAGATTTACGAATACCGTCACTTACCGGTCTTTGCAATACAGGCTTACCGTCAAATCTGGCCATTTCAACCTTTTTGTCAGCAGCAACGATTACACCTTTGGCACGGCGAATTTCATCCGCTGTCAGTACGTTTTGCGCACCTTCCGAGCCATTCGTTTCTACCCGGATGTTTACACCCATTTCTGTCGCTTTCTTAATGAGAGCGTCTTCAGCCATAAACGTATGCGCAATACCTGTAGGGCAGGCAGTCACCGCAACCACAAACTCGTCTGAATTCGGGTTACCAACGATAACATCCGGCGTTTTCTGTGCATTGGCAGCCTCTTTCTTTGCTTCTTTTGCTTTCTTGGCTGCTTCTTCTTCCGCCTGCTTGGTATCAAACAGCTCGGATACTTCATCCGGTGTTTGCGTATTCATCAGCTTGTCGATAAAATCGGTATCAATTAGAAGCCGGGAAAGAGCCGCCAGTGTGCGAAGATGCGTATTTGCTGCTCCCTCTGGAGCCGCAATCATGAAGAATACTTTCGCCGGCTCACCGTCCAACGATTCGAATTCTACGCCTTTACTGCTTTTGGCGAAAACGACGGTCGCTTCATTCACGGCTTTGGTCTTGGCATGCGGCATCGCAATGCCGCCGCCGATTCCAGTGCTGGATTCTGCTTCGCGTTTGTAAATCATTTCTTTAAACAACGCCCGGTCATTAATACGTCCACTTGCTTCGAGACTGGCGATGAGTTCCTCAATCGCCCCGTCTTTTGTCGTCGCCTGCAGGTCCATGATCATCGTTTCTTTAATCATCAGGTCTGTTATTCTCATTTTTCACACTCTCCTAAGTTCGATCAGCGTGCTGACACACGCATAATAAGCTCATGATGCAGATGGATTACCGTTTTGAAATCGTGACTTGCGGCCGTAATTGTTCAATTTTCTCTCTAGTAGCCAGATCATCGGAGAACGCAGTTGCACTTCCGGATGCCACTCCTGCACGGAATGCTTCGATCGGATCGCCATGAAGAGCCAGCGTACCCACGAATCCAGCAATCATTGAATCACCTGCGCCTACAGAATTTTTCACCGTTCCTGCTGGTACATTTGCGTGATACACTTCATCTGCCGTAATGAACAAAGCCCCTTCTCCTGCCATGGAAATCAGTACATTTTTTGCACCTGCTTCCAGCAGTTTACGACCGTAAGTGACGATCTCCTCCTTTGAATGAATCGTTACGCCAAACAACTCAGCCAACTCGTGGTGATTCGGCTTGATGAGCAGCGGTTTATGAGCCAGTGCCTTCATCAACGCCTCACCTGTGGTGTCGATGACGAATTCAGCCCCGGTTTGCTGACATACGCTAATCAGCCGATCGTAGAAATCTCCTCCAAGTGACGGCGGAATACTTCCCGACAAGACGACTATGTCATTTTTCTGGAGACCCGCCAGCTTTTGTACCAACGCATCGGCCTCTTGCTCACGAATCGCAGGTCCCAAACCGTTAATTTCCGTTTCATCGCCATGCTTGAGCTTAATGTTGATCCGTGTATCATCTTCGATGATGACAAAATCAGTTTTAATGGATTCTTCCCGCAATGTATCGTCGATAAACCTGCCTGTGAATCCTCCGAGAAAACCAATCGCCGTGCTGTCTGCTCCCAACTGGTTCAGTACACGTGATACATTAATCCCCTTGCCACCTGGCAGTTTTAAATCACGTTTCATCCGGTTCAAGTCACCAAGCTTCAAATCGTCAACTTCCACGATATAATCAATGGAAGGGTTCAGCGTTACTGTATATATCATTGTTATCCCTCGATTATCTTAGTTTTCTGAGCGATGGATCGGCGTGAGCGTTCAGGCACCGATTCGGTAATAAGGATAGCTTCCTTGAGCTCAAACAGTTTGGCGAAGGTTATTTCTCCAATTTTGCTGGAATCGGCCAACACATACGTTTTGCCGGACAGCTGGTGGGCACGCCGCTTTATCAGCGCTTCTTCAGGATCAGGAGTCGTATACCCCATTTCCACATCCACCCCGTTCGTTCCCAGAAAGCACTTGTCGAATCGAAAATTGTCCAAATTTTGTAGGGCAATACTCCCGATTACGGCTTTGGTATGAATTTTCATCATCCCTCCCAGTAGATAGCTTCTGATTCGTTTGCTTACCAGTGCTTCTACGTGGGATAGACCATTCGTCACGACCGTCACGTCTTTAGCTTCAATGTAAGGAATCATCGCCATTGTTGTTGTTCCCGCATCCAGATAAATACATTCTCCATTCAAAATTTCTTTGGCTGCCATACGGGCGACTACGTTTTTTTGTTGAACGTTTTTGAATGTTTTTTCTTCTATGCCAGGTTCCTGACTTTTCTGATTCAGCAAGGTTGCCCCGCCATGAATCCGCTTTAGCAACTGACGGCCTTCAAGATCTATCAAATCACGCCGAATCGTTGACTCAGAAGCTCCCAACAGATCAGCCAATTCCTGCAACTTTACAACACCACGTTCTTGTAAGCGCTGTATTATTAACTTGTATCTTTCTTCCGTCAGCATCTTCATTCCCCCAACTGTTCATATCGTACCACAAACTTGATAAAAAACAATCATTTTTCTCCAAAAAAATTCAAAAAAATTCATTCCAACTTCATTTTTTTACAAAATGGTGAATTCCTGCTCCAATCATCATGATTGCGTTTACATTTTAAAGAAAATTCATCTACTTTTATGTAAATTCATTCTTCTTACATAGGAATTCAGCAGTAAACGTTCAAAAACGTTCTGACGCTTCAATCAGCACTATTTTACCATTAGGCACACAATTCGTCCCAACCTTCTGTACCAGAAAAAAAGCTAAACACCGGGACTGCTCCCCTCTGTGTTTAGCTAACCGAGACCCTTAACTCTCAGTCCTTAACGATTCCAATGACGAAACCATCATATCCCTTGCTCCCCACGGTCTGGATAGCTGTAGCTGTAATTCTCGATTCTTCAGCCAGCAAATCATAAAACTTTCTTACTCCCTGTACACGAGGGTCTGTGCTGTAAGCTTGAATTACTTCTCCTTTACGGATAACATTATCGCCAATAATAACGGTGCCAGGATGCGAAAAGCGAAGTGCCCAATCCAGATAAAATGGATTATTGGGTTTATCCGCATCGATAAAAATAAGATCAAAGGGAGCAACGCCCTCCTCTTTCATCTGTGCTAACTGCTCCAAAGCGTCTCCCTCCCGAAGTTCCACCATTGCATCCAACTGAGCCAACGATATATTCGACTGGGCTATTTTAGCATGAACCGGATTCGCTTCCAGTGTAACTATTTCTCCATCCGTCGGCAACGCCCTTCCCAACCAGATTGTACTGTAGCCTCCCAAAGTCCCGATCTCCAACACACGTCGTGCACCTTGCATTTGAGCAAAGATATTTAATAGCTTTCCCTGATTGGGTGATACATCATGCGGAGGTAGTCCCGCCTTTTGGTTAGCAGCCAATACCTGTTCCAAGACAGTATCATGCGGAATGAGACGCTCCGAGATATACTGGTCTACTTGATCCCACGTGTTCGTTTGATTCATTCGCTCCACTCTCCTTTGGATTAACTTACAATTTGATTGTAAATGAATTATTATTATAAAAATAATATATGTTTTTGCTCTTTTCATAATCTGTATGTATGAATCAGTCGGAAAGGGGGGATGGTCTTGAACCTGCATGCATTACGCTTATTTCACGTGGTCGCCTCTACAGGGAGTGTGACACGTGCCTCTGAACTTTTAAATATTAGCCAACCTGCGATTACCGCCCAGATTAAAAAATTTGAAAAAGAAATATCTCTCACACTGCTCATGCCGCTAGGAAGAGGGATTGCCTTAACGGATGCTGGTGAAAAACTTGCTGTACTCGCCAGACGGCTCTTTGCTGTCGAACAGCAAATCGAACAATTTTCACAAGATTATCGTGATGGAGCCCATGGTCATATCCGGCTAGCGGCTACTTATTTACCGGCTCATTTTCTCATTCCGGCCTGGATTGCAAAATTCAAACAACAATATGAACATGTTGAAATGACGATTAACACTACAAATTCCAACGATGCTTTGCAGCAGCTATTAAATATAGAAGTGGATTTGGCTATCTACGGAGGACTGCCTGAGCAGTATCCTGATACGATTCAGACTGAAGAATTATTTCGTGATGAATTGTGGTTCGTGGTAGCTCCCGATCATCGGTATGCGAATCAGCAAGTTTCTTTACTGGAAATGATGCATGAACCCTTTGTTATGCGTGAAAAGGGAAGCTCGACACGGGAGAGATTGTTTTCCTTATGTCGAACTTACAATGCACCCGCCCCCAAAGTCACCCTGAACTTCACAGGGCTACATGAGGCGATTACCGCAGTTATTGCCGGATATGGTGCGAACTTTGTGTCCTCACTGGTCGTACGTGAATATGTAGAACGCGGCGAGCTGTGCCGGGTATACGTAGAAGACATCCAGCTTCTCAATTCAATCGCCATCTGTACCCGCAAAAACGAACCCCTATCTACCGCTACTCTAAACCTCATTCAGCTCATACGTAACCATTCCTGATGAGCATTTAGGCACCTGTGTACACTAGCGCTGTATTTAAAAATAACAAGAGCCATGACTGCGTTCATACCGCATTCATGGCTCACCACGTTATGATAAATATTCTCCCTCAGTAATCTTCTCCAGAAAATCTTCCGGCTGTGCAAGAAACTCAGCAAAGCTGCACACATCCGCATATTCCTGATGCTCCTCGTCATAATAACCCAGACACTTCTGCTTCGGATTCCACACCAATATGATATCCGAGTAGTTGTCTACTTTTAGAGACAGACGCAACAGCTTTTGCCGTCCCACCTTCATCTCAACAGTATCTATGAATGAAAAAAACTCAACAAATTGAATATCAAAATTATTTTCCGGCAGGTCTATACGAAGTCGGTCCCCCGTTAGAAAGTCTACAAGATCCTTCGGAAGCTTGTAACTTTTTAAAGCATGTCGTTTATTTTCCAGGTTATGAAACGCTGGAGGCTCCACGGACTTTAAATACTCAGCCATTTCCACGTTCTTATTACGAATTGCAATCGTATATGCCCGTTCTCCATCTTTTTCTGCCAGCGTCACATCTACGCCTTGCTCGACCAAATACTTCACCATCGCAAAATCATTATTGCGTGCTGCCACGGTTAAAGGCGTGGCTTTATAAGGATATACCATATTAGGGGCATTGTAATTAATATCTACACCATGCTCCAATAAGAGTGCTATCGTTTTTAAGTCATGCTTACTCACTGCGTTACGTAACGTTGCTCCAGCATACTGCTTCATATGGAGGCCAAGCTCATGAATAAGCGGGATATTGTTTTTGTTACCGTAGTAAGCTTGTTCATAGGCACCTGACTTTACATGGTTTTTCCCGTCCAGCTTGGCACCATGGGCAACCACATAGCGGACAATCTCTTCTGTACAGTAGCGAACAGCCGTCAGGAAGGAGGGATTATCTTTCACATTGAGTTGAACACCCAGCTCCACTAGCAGCTTCAAGACTTCCATTTGCTCAGTGATGAGTGTAATATCCAGTGGACTTAACGTCGTATATTTGCTGAGTATGATTCCTTGTTCTATATCCCATCCTTCCGTCAGCGCTTGGCGTAAAGCCGATATATTGCCTTCAACAATATGCATCGCTATTTCAGGAAGAACCTCGAAATTACCTATATCTTTTAATTTGATTATCTTTATTCCCTCACATTTTATGTATCTGTTGTTCATCTCTTTACTACTCATGTATCTCTATTTTATACCAATCTCTCTTTTACATAAATCCGCCTGACTCCCCAAAATTCATTATTCACTCCAATACAAACAAGTGAGTAATAGAGGTCAAAACTTTCTAGAAAAGCTATCGTCTGATATCAAAAATGTGTGGAACCTATAAAGAAACTCAGAAACTGCATAACAATGAGATACCCCACATCACCTAAAGGAAGTTAGGCAAGCTAGAGTTATTACAGCTCTCAGCTGAAAGCTATGATAACTTAAAAGCCCTTTTTTAAAAGTTTATGGCTTTAACGTTCTGCCCTTAAAAAGAATATACACCAGCTCATTTTTAATGACTTTATTATTTTCCGTTATTTTTGCATACTGTACTTCCTCGTTACGAGTCACGATTTCGTCCTTATCTATACTTGGTCTTTTACGATTTCTATTTTCCGTCGCCGTGCTATTATCAAAAATAAAAGTGGTATTTAAATCTTCAATGCCCTCACTAATCTTCTTTCCTGTCATATTCTTAGCAGTAATAGTTAGATGAATTTTTTCCCCCATGGTCAATTTGTACGATAACAAACTGAATGCATTCTCATTGTCTACCTGTTCTTTAAAATGATCCAAATCTTCTACATTCTCCATCATAGGTGTCTTCAATAATTCATTTCCGATGAGAGTGTACAGTTTATTTTGCTGATTCCATTCCTGATGTATATTTAGTTGCGTAGTAAGTGTCCCTAAAGGAACAAACATCGCATTTTTGTAAAGCACCGGGACGGTATCCATCACAGACGTGTTTAAGTCGGTAACAATCTCAGTTGAGTTCATTTTAAACTCAACCTGGTGCGAACCAAACTGAATGGTGGCCGTTTTGGAAGTCGGATCATACGTAGTGTGTCCCCCCAATAAATCGTTAATAGATCCCAAAGGCACCATGAAGCGATTATTTTTATCAATATAAGGGGCTTTGGGAGTTGTAAATAAGACATAATAGTTATTGATCTTTAAAAATTGTGTGCTTTGATCTGTACTCTGAGCTGATAATTTTCCTGTAAAAGCTTCTTGAGAAAAGCAAAAAATAAATACACTTAATAGCATCATCTTGAACAGCAGCTTTCCCATAAAGTCTCCTCCTTCAAAGAGGGGCGACCCCCCCTCTCCCCCTATTAAAAACTAATCTAAGACCGTCCATATAGATGTATCCTGTACTTCCAGTATAATTAGATCATTCTCATGAATTTCTTTTGCACTCGGTAAATGAACTCGCGGCGTTAGTGTTAAAGTCCATCGGTGTAGACGTTGAATGATTCCCTACCATACAACTGGCTAGCCAAAACCGTTGATTATGTACATATCAAAATATAAGCAAAAATAGCCCTACAAAAGGGCTATCTTCCTTGCGATTCATTTTACTGTCGATTGAAAGTTCTACCTATATGATTAGGTTCCAAATCGTTTGCGGTACCCGCATTTCCGGCATAACTCTTCCACCGCTTCTCTCTTGGAGAACCCGAAGTACAGGCGGTTTGCACGCTCTCCTTCCACAATGTCGGAAAAAGATTGCTCATGCACGTTACCTAAATTAATGACACCTTCGCCATCAAGACAGCAAGGGACAACCGTTCCATCCACCAATACAGCCGCCTGGCTGCGAAGCGCATGGCAAAAGCCTTTTCCATCATCTTCCGGGGCACTGAGACTCGGCCATTCAAATTCGTGATCCTGATTCAAATAAACGTTTGGTGCGATTTTGACCCCACTACCCGGTATCACTTTTTCTTCAATCCGATAGTCCAATCCAAACTCTTGCTCCAACTGCTCCAATGTCTCCCGGTTGCGCTGACGCTGCACATTAGTCAAATTATCTTGCGTCAGGTTCCAGAGACGGAACGAAATAATGACATTGTGCTTCACAGCTTCTCTTACAAACGTGAAAATATTACCCAAATAACCTTCTCGATCCACGGAGCCTTCATGCCCGTCAAAACTGTGGAGAGAGAAGTTCATCTGCCGTAGCGCTGGCTGTCCAAGCAGCTTATGTCCGGTCTTCGGCAGCAAGGTACCATTGGTGGTAATATTGACCTTTAACCCTTTCTCATGAGCACTTTCCAGCAAAAGGTCAATTTTCGGATGGAGCAACGGCTCTCCTTTTACATGCAAATAGATGTAATCCGTATGTGGCTTGACCTGATCAAGGACGTCCCGAAAGACTTCTGGATCAATAAATTTTTTAACTCGCTGTGTCTGAGGGCAAAAGCTGCACGCGAGATTACAGATGCTTGTAATTTCAATATATACCTTCTTAAAAGTCTTCAACATGATTTCCCCATTCTAACCTTCATCCTGAACATCTTGTTATACTCCATTAACCCAAGTCCTATGATTATAACGGGTTATCCGGGACAGGTAAATCATTTATGTTCGTTTTCCTGGTCCATTCCCCTTTCTTCGAGGCTCTGAATGAACAACCTTGCAGGATGCATAACGTGTCCTTAATTCCGCTATTGACCTTAGGTCTGACCTAAGGTTTATAGTAGAGTTATTCAACTATACAATAAGGAGTTTTGCCATTTGAAAGACCACATTACGATCAGCCAGCTTGCTCAGCTCATGAATGTATCTGTACATCAACTGCGGTACTTTGAAGAAAAGGGTATCCTTTTCCCGTCATACACCGAAGAAAATCAATATCGGATGTACGGGCTTCACGAGATTTATCAACTTTCGCATATTTTATTACTGCGTAAATTAAATGTCCCTGTCGGTCAGATTGAAGAATGTATGACTTCCTATGCTGCCGATGATTATAACCGTCTTTTAGAGCATTCGTTGCAGAAGGTACAGGCTGAAATAGCTAACTTGAAGATGTATGAACAGTTTATTCAAAAAGTGTTAGAAGAACATGATAATCTGACCCAGCAGGAAGATGAGTATCAGATCAAATTATTAGGCCCCCGTCATTTAAAGCTGTGGTTTGAATTTGAGAATGGTCAAGAGCTCACTGCCGGAAACTTATTTGAACACCGCCCCGCCCCACCTCGATTATTTGAAAATGACCTGCATTACTTGTCTGATTCTGGACAGGTGAAGCTATGTTATGAAACGACGGATGTGGCTGACTATATTCTGGGAGAAGGTAACTATCTTTATAAGCATCTTTCCGTCATTGAAAATACTGAGATTGATTATGAAATCAAACAAATGGAACGATATGTAGCTCAGCACCAATATAGCTGCAAAAGCAAGATTGTTCTAATAGAAAAATCGTATCTTTCGATGTTCGATAACAACAAGCTGCAATACGAAATTCAAATTAAAATAGAATAAATCTCTTGGAGGGCGTTAAATGAGTGTAAACCCCTTTGACATTGTTGCTTATCAGAAACAAGACCATGAAGCTGTTTGCAGGCTTTTAGTAGAATCGTTTAAAGCAAAATTTCAATCTCTGGTTTCACTGGAGGATCAAGAAATACAGCAGCTATTAATGAAGATTTGGGTTCAAAATCCTAATTCTACATCTATGAAACAATTTGTAGCCAAAGAGAACGATGAAGTTGTCGGTGTCCTTTCGCTCAAATGGAAGGTCCCCTCCTCTTCACTTCCTGAAACAAACCCTATTTCTTTGGCTCCGCTCATAAAGCAGTTTGGTTGCTTCAATGTATTTAAATTTTTGACAGGTATGCATGAGCTGGAGTATATCCCTGGACCAGATGAGTGTTACATTGATCATTTGGCGATTCGTTCAAGTCATCGTAATCAGGGGATCGGACGGCATTTTCTAACTTTCGCACAGCAATTTATGGTTGAGTCCGACTTTCATGTGTTGACGCTTCATGTGGCGCATCAAAACCAGGGAGCTGTCCGCTTGTATAACAAATTAGGGTTCCATGTTGAACGTTCCAATTATAATTTAATGCGACATCTATTCTTCAAGGAACCCGTATGGCAGCGTATGACCTGGAGAACGACTAAATAACATTCGAGGAGAGCACATCATTGAAAAAAACATTAACGCTTACCCTTGGTATTGCGGCAGGCTTGGTTGTTGTCTTGATCTGGTTTGTTTTATATCAAAATTCCTACAAGATGACGGAAGAAAAAATTCAAATTGAGACTCCTAAAGGGGGATTAACGGGAACTTTAGCTTTGCCTAAGGACTACTCCGGAAAGGTTGGACTGGTTGTTTTCGTCCATGGGGATGGTGCCATCAATGACACATACGATGATGGATACAAACCACTATGGGAAAAGTTCGCTTCCAAGGGTTATGCCTCCTTATCCCTGAATAAGCCCGGTATTCATGGCGCTCCCGGTAATTGGCTGGATCAAAGCATGGAGGATCGGGCACAGGAGATCAGATATGCAATAGACTGGGCGAGAGCCTTACCGATGATCGATAAGCAAAAAATCGGCTTGTGGGGAGCAAGTCAAGCAGGCTGGGTCATTCCGAAGATCGTTAAAGAGGAGCCTAACATCGCTTTCAGCATCCTTGTATCCCCAGCAGTGAACTGGATTTCACAAGGACAATTTAACACCAGAAAAGAAATGGAACAAGAAGGGGCTACTCCGCAAGAGATTCAAAAGACATTGAACTACGATCAAGAAGTTCTACAATTACTGAAAAAACATGCTTCTTACGAAGAATACCTAAGCATAGCCGACCCTGACGAGTTGATTCCTAAAGAAAGGTGGAGCTTTATAGGCAAAAATTTTCGATCTGATTCTACTGAGGAATTAGGGAATTTCAATTCTCCTGTACTTTTGGTTTTGGGCGGAAAAGATATTAACGTTGATGTAGAAGATACCGAGCGAGTATACCGACAGAAGGTACCTTCACAGCTGTTGTCCGTCATTCATTTGCCTGAAGCTGACCATTCCATGATGAATGAAAAAATCGCGCATTCCAAATCGCTAACTTTCTTAACAGCGATATTTGCCCCCAGAAAATTGGTGAATGTTGAGTATCTAAAAATCCTTGCCGATTATGTAAGCCAGCGTTAAAGGTGTAAGTCCTTGTGCGGTTAGTTATAAAAGATGGAGAAATTTGGGGCCGCACCAGACATCGTTTAACGTATGGATGAAGCAGCATGGAGTATAAAGCACTCGGTAAGTTCAGGCTCAGACATACTGATGTAACTGTTTTCACCTTAATATAACCCATTTATATAAGCAATGCCGTATCACATGAAATCCATATGATACGGCTTTATTGACTTGATCATTTCAATTCACCCATGTTTACACTTATACTATTACTTCATGTTTGGTTTCATGATTATCTTTATATTTTATAAGATTTTCATACCCCACTGTGTTATTTCCCCATGTTTTTTCATATTCCCAACCTGTTAATTGCTCAAAAACTTGTCGTGCTTCCGGTGTAACGTCTTTTTTAGAGCCGCCATTTTTCAAGCGTTTAATTTCATCCATCAAAACGACATGATTTTCTTTAGTTAATTTGTAACGATAAGAGATAATCAAACCTCCCACCAAAAAGAAGAGCGTACCAAACAGCAAGATAGAAATAATTGCTGTTACAGCTGAAGCCGGTTGTGATGCTTGCCCGGATACAAAGCCTGCTTCTTGCAATGCAACCCCTACTAAAAAGACTGCTAACGCCTGTGTCCCTTTTCTGATCAAACTCATTACACCGGCGAACACACCTTCACGTCTTTGACCAGTTAAAGCTTCATCTACGTCTGGAATAAATGCGTAGTTGTTCCAGGGGATGTAGTTCAAACCACCGCGTCCCAACCCGCAAATTCCAATCATAGCAAACAATAATACGGTGTTATTTAGCGTTCCAGTGACCTTTAATACGATAAATCCAATAACTCCTGCGATAAAGAGAGAAATTGCAGTTCTATACGCCGGGGCAGGATTCAATTTAATCGTTAAGGTAAGAGCAATCCATACGCCAAAAAGCTGCATGACATACATAAAGGTTAATAAGTTGGATGCGGCAACAGCATTTTGCAGGAGAGCAAAAACAACAAAATAAGTAAATACGGCGTTGAATACATCCTGACTTAAATATCCACCCAAATACATACCCAGATGGTGACGGAATGTTTTTACTCGTAAAGTCGAGAATAAATCCGCATAGATCTTATGAACATTTTGTAAAAAAGTTCTATTTTCAATCACTTTCTCTTCAGGTATTTCTTCGAGAGGACGTTCCCATGTATTTCTGTAAAGCAGTGACAATACCACTATAAATATGACAGTGAAAATAATACCTGAGTACAGGAATGTAAGAGGATCATCTTTACCCAATGCTTCCACAAGACGGCCAGGAATAAATGCAGCGAATACAGCTGAAGCCTGAGCAACAAACATTCTTGCACCTGTAAACTTCGAACGTACTTTATAATCGTTACTCATTTCAGCGGCAAGTGTATCATAAGGAATTAAAATCATTGAGTACACAATTTCAAACAAGATATAGGTTAATAAGTAATACCAGTAAGAAAAACCGGAAACCCAAATTGCTGTATAGACAAGTACAAGTGGAATGGCGGCTAATATAAAGAATTTTCGTCTTCCATAGCGTCGGCCAAGTTTTGTTTTATGAAAATTATCTGTAATATATCCCATAGTTGGTGCTGCAATCGCATCAACAATCCGGGCAATAGCGAAAATAGAACCTGCTTGAATGGCAGTTAGACCACAAAAAGTTGTTAAGAAGAAAAGCAACCATGCTGCTGTCAATGCAAACGCGCCTGCCCCTAAGAAATCACCTAACCCATAGGACAAATAATTAATAAATTTTGGTTGTTTAACCATTTTAATTCTCCTCCATTTGGGAAATTAGCAACCGGAGATTTAGATATATGTCGTTAACCGCTTTCATTTCGGCAATGATATATGGCTTATAATACTAAGCCAACCGGCAATAACGACGATCCATCAGACTTGTTTTAAATATAAGTATGAAGATATTCGGATAGGCAAAGCACAGCAAGCGATTGTCCATAAGGCATGGTAGTCTTTCTGATTTCCTTGTAAAATTCTAAAGTATCTCCCATACCTGTTCCTACGGATACCCTTTGCAATGCTCCTTCTTTATTAATTTCACTGATAATTCCGCGAATAGCGTTGTGGGCGACTTCTTTATAGTCCTGGCTGATATACCGCTTATGAACGGATTTTAAAATTCCATATGCAAATCCAGCTGAAGCAGAGGCTTCCAAATAAGAGGTCTGGTCATTAATTAGTGTATGCCATAATCCGCTTACATCCTGATAGTTGGCAAGTGCTTCAATTTGCCTGTTCAATGTATCAATTAGGAATTCACGAAGAAAATCTCCCTTTTCCAATTCCAATATTTCAATAATCTCGGGAATCGCAATGGTAATCCAGCAATTCCCTCTCGCCCAAAGCGCTTCGGCATAATTATGGTTTTCTTCGAATGTCCAGCCGTGGAACCATAAGCCTGTCTTTTTGTCCGTTAAATATTTGATATGGATTAGAAACTGCTTTTTGGCTTCTTGCAGGTATTCAGGTTTGTTGAGCAGCTTACCGATTTTCGCCAAAGGCAACACAGTCATCATTAAGGTATCGTCCCAAAGCTGATTTTTATTCTCCGGTCCATAGGTCATATGTTGTAACCCGTCTTCTTTTGTACGAGGCATATCATGCATTACCCATTCAGCCCAATCCTCCAAATAGGGCAGGTATGTCTGGTTTCCGGTATCTTCATATAAAAATGCCAATGTTAATAGCGGCGCCATCGTATTGACGTTTTTCGGTGGTGCACCTTCTTGGATCCTTGCATTGAACCATTCATTGATAATATCCAAAGCTCTTGGGTCATCAGTTAATTTCCAATATTTATAGATTCCATATAACCCTACACCCTGAGGCCAGTTCCAAATATTCCAGCTTTTATCATCCACAATTAACCCGTCAAAATTGAGTAAAAATTCACCGCTTTGGTCTTTGATTTGTGTGAGATTATTCATTAATAAATGAATATGATCAATGACCTCTTTCTTTTCGAAAGCTTTTACCTGCAACACAACAATCCCTCCAAATAATGATCTCTTTATCTTCATTTGTCATCGCTTACACTTATACTGTTATTGTATTGAAAGTGCTTTCTTGAAACTATAAAAAAAACAGTGGATTACGTTTAAAAAACATACTTGTTTCAATAGACTGATTGCTTTCATTGTTATGCCCACGGGGAAACTCACTCTGGTTGCAACGCAAAAAAACCTCCAAGGTTATTTCCATATCTGACGATACGGACGAATTCTCTTGAAGGTGTTATGATTACTTATTTTTTCCTAAAATCATTTTAGCTTGTTTTCTAAAGGACCTCGCTCCATCTTCCGAAGTAATTTTCTTAAATAAAATCTGTTCGGATATATTATCAAGCGCTTTCATTATTTCCGAATGGCCCAGTGGATCAATCGGATCCGTGGTGTGTACATTTTGAGACACTTTTTCAACATAATCAAAAATTTTGGTTTCAACTTCGGATAATTCTGGCTTGATTCCTTTGATCACCTTTGAAGATACGGGGACACCTCGATCACCTTTGATCAACTTATTGGCTTCCATATTATTTACAAAGAAATTAATGAACTTAGCCGCTTGTTCTTTTTGTTTTGAACTCTTAGGGATTGAAAAGAACATACTTGGTCTTAAAAATAAAGCAGTTTCGTTCCCGTACTCAGGAGGCAGTTTGATTGATAAGGGTGCTTTAGCCGATTCGGCAAATCCTGAATATTGATTGGACCAGTTCCAACTCATTGCTGCATTTCCTGTTACGATAAATTCATCATGAATTCCTGCTACATGTGCTTGAACTTCTGGAGTAGGGAAGGCCTTTGCATCAACTAACCTAAGCTGCCTTTTAAAGTAATCAATGAATAATTGATCGTCCGTATAACCAAGGCCTGTACCCTTTTCATTATAAAGACGCGAACCTTGTGTTCTTAAATAGTAAGGGAAAAATACATCGGCAGGGTACATTCCATTTGTACCGTATACGTCTGTAGCATTTTTGACCTCGATTGCTACTTTTTCGAAGTCATCCCAAGACCAATTTTCATCTTCAATTTTAATACCAGCTTCTTTTAACAGATTATCATTTGTAATAACAGAAAGAACGTTCGATCCAAGTGTGAAGCCATATAATTTATCTGTAATCCTTCCACCGGAAATGACGTTTTCATCAATGGATCGAATATCAATCGTCCCATTTTTTATATACGGAGTTAAATCATCCAGTCGACCTTTTTCACCATATTGAAACAGGTAGGCTCTATCCATTTGAATCACATCTGGTAATTGGCTAGCGGCAGCCATTGGAGCAAGCCTCTTCCAATAATCCTCCCAGTTGGCATATTCCTCTACAATTTTTACATTTGGATTTTCTTTCTCATACATTTGAATAACTTTCAACGTATATTCATGTCTGGATTGGTCACCCCACCATGCCACGCGCAGGGTTACTTTTTCACTTTCTTCTTCATTATTTCCTATATTGTTTAAATTGCAAGCAGCGACTGAAAGGAACATTATAAAAGCAAATAATAACAAGCCAAACTTTTTCAAGCTTTAGCCTCCCTTTTGCGAGTGAGCCTATATTATTCGTTGTTAGCTCTTAGCTGGCAAAACAAGCGGTGGATTCATGTACCTTTTCGGTATTCAGAAGGTGTATAACCAGTATATTTTTTGAAAACCTGACTAAAGTATTGGGGGTTGTCACCAAAACCGATTATTTTGGCCAACGTGCCCACCTTCACATCGTCCATTTTTGAAATGTACTCCACTGCCTTTTCAATTCTTAATTTAGTAAGACAGGTTGAGAATCTCTGGCCCGTTTCCTGTTTGAACAGTTTTCCCAGATAATCTGGATTCATATATAGAATATCATTGGCTACCATTTTTAGTGATAAATCAGGATTACCTAGATTCTCGATTAAAATTTCTATTACTCTACTAATTACGGAAGACTGTTTTGACTTGAAACGATTATAGTACTCATTGGTCATTTTTCTGGCTGTTGCTTCGATATAATCTTTCATCTGCTGGGCAGTTTCCATCTCTAACAGTGCAGATGTTCCCATGAGGTAATCTTGCATGCGATCTGTATCTACCGTCTGTACAATTGCAATATAAAGCTGTATACAATAGGATTTTGTCAAGTCAATCCCCAGCCGTAAATCCGTCATTTTTTCAAAAAAGATGGTTATTTCTTTACATACATCCTGGATATGTCCGGATTTGATTTTTAGAACAAGTTGCTGCTCATCGATAATAAAATCATTGGGGACGGTTGTATTTGCCGGTAAAATATCTTTTCTCGTTATAATGCTTCCTTCCCCCAAATAAAAACGATGCTCCAAACACTCCATTGCCTCAAGGTACAAGTTCCTAGCGTTTCGGAAATAGTTCCCTTCACTTATGGCAACAGTGGTATCTCTTTTGAAATATTGATAAATGGTCTTTCTTATTTGTTTAATTTGTTGATGTAATTTTTCCGAGTCATGATCATCCTTGATAAGGAACAGTGCATATTCACCAATATTGGTAGTTACCAAGACAGAGTCAAGGATCTCAGCTCCAATATTTTTGATGGCAAACAAATGTTCATAAGAAAAATAACCTTCCATCATAAAAAGAACGATTCTTAACTGCTGATTATTTATTTCAAAATCAAAAAGCTGCTCATAGAATGATAAATCATTATCTAAGTAGTTTTTACTCGTTAAGAATTCGGTTAGCAAATGTGCTTTGATATAAGGTTGAGCGTTTTGATATTTTTCCCACGTTTCATTAATAAAGGTTTCATGAACCTTTTTTTCATTTAGTTCTTTAACGGTATCGTTAAGTGCAGCTGTAATTTTATCCTCATTACATGGCTTTAACAAATAATTTTTAACATCATAGTGCATGGCGGTTCTCGCATATTCAAACTCACTGTATCCGGACAATAGGATGAATTTTATAGAAGGATATTTTTCATGCGCCTTTGAGATAAGACTAAGTCCGTCCATACCAGGCATTTTAATATCACTGATAACAATATCAGGTTTTAGTTCAACAATTTTCTCGTACGCATCAATCCCATTTCTCGCCGTTGCTACAAGCTCCGTATCCAATGCTGCCCAATCGACCACACTGGAAATACCTTCGACAATAATTCTTTCGTCATCTACCAATAACACTTTATATGACATTCTATCACCCCGTTTGAACAGGTAAAACTACCGTAATTGCGGTCCCTTTTCCCGAAAGATTTTCAATTCTTAAACCATACTGTTCGCCAGCATAAAGCTTGATCCTATCATCGATATTATTCAATCCTATTCCAGTACCTATAGGATTTATTTTGCCTTCTTTTACTTTTTGAAGTATCAGAGGATCTATGCCAGGCCCGTTATCTTCTATCCGAATAAATAGCTTGTCCTCTTCCTGATAAACATGCAATTTAATAACTGACAAATAGATGGAAGGCTCAACTGCATGCTTGAACGAATTCTCCAGAAGCGGCTGCAATATTAACTTTGGAATCTTATATTTTGCAACATGGGAGGGAAAGTCCATCTGAAAATCAATCCGGTCGTCAAACCGGTATTTTGGGATTGTTAAATAGCTTTTTAAAATCTCAAGTTCTTCTTCGAAAGTGATAATATCCCGGTTAAAATTTATGGAGTATCTCATAAGATGACCAAGGGCTTCTACCATGCTTGAAATTTGCTTCTGTTTATTTGTTTTAGCCAACCAATTAACAGATTCCAGTGTATTGTATAAAAAGTGTGGGTTTATCTGAGCCTGAAGTGCTTTAAATTCAGTTTCCTTTATCAGCAACTGCTTAGAAAAGTTCTCCTGGATCAACTCATCAATTCTTTGGATCATTGTTATAAAATTCCGATAAAGAATCCCTATCTCGCCTTCATTAATCATAGAAGGATTTAATAAATTTACTGCGTGAAAGTTCCCCTTTTGGACTTCCTGCATGGTAGATGCTAATTCTTGAATGGGATTCGTAAACTTTCTTAAAAATTTAAAACCAAGGGAAATAAGAAAAACAAACATTAACATAAAAACCAGTACCAAGGTATATTTCGCAGCAGTAATCTTGGAAAACATCATGTTAAAGGGAATGATGCTCCAATATGTCCAGTCTTTAAAATCGGTTATAATATGGCTGACAAAGGTTCTTTCCCCATTAATGTATTCAATACTATATCCTTGGTCATTTTTTGCATTGAAATGATATTCTTTAAAATCTTCTATTCCTTTTTCCGAATAAAAAACCTTATCTTCTTTTGTAATCACAATATTTCCTGCTATTTCTCCATGAGGTTTTGGTAAACCGCTTACAATCTTGTCTAAATCAACACGAATAAGCAGTTTGCCAATGGTTTCAAAGTTTAAGTTCTCATAAGACTGGATAAGGCGAACAGAAATTAAATCCCCATTATATCCTTCCAGCTCCATCCAATGGTTTTTACCCTCATCCTTATCCGCCTGACTAAGAGCAAGTTCCCTATCTTTATTCTTTATTGGATCGCTACTATCCCCGGCCACAAACTCCCTACCTGCTGAATCGTACAGATAAATGGAATGAACGTAATTTGCCGGATCCACATATTTCTCCAAATCATCTCCAATTTTCTGTTCAAGACGATAGAAATCATAACCTTTTACATTTCCTTGAAGATCTAATAAATTTTTTTGAATATACGGATCGACTGCTATGTTATAACTAACTTCTTCTACTCTTTCAAGCTTCTCTTCTACATTGTTGGACGACATCATCAGCACTTGTGAGGATTTTGCATAGATTTGCTCATCATAGAGGGAAAATGCATATTGAAGGCCTCCTAATACAAATACTAGTGTTGTCAGCATAATCAATGTAATCGTTAAGAAAAGCTTTACGTTTAGCTTTGAATTTATATATAAATTCGCAAAGTAAAACCATATCTTCTTCATGAACATGAAACAGCTCCCTCAGTTCGGGAATGATACAAATTCGGATTTAGACATTTTCTTTAATATTTATTATTCCAAATAAAATACTTCCTTTAAATTTCTTGACACAGGACTGTCATCAGGATTGGTCTCTATTAAAGGCTTCATATATGTCCACCATTTTTGGCAAATATCTGTTTGAGCAATTTGTAATAAGCTCCGTTTCTTCATCAAGAAATATTGAATTTAAAAACAATTTTATCTTTTGCAGTATTTTAGGATGAATTTGTTTATCTTTCTTATTTAACTAAATTACACTAAAATACGATAGATGCCCTATGACGCAATTCACTAAAATATTGTTTTCACATCTTTTCATTGAACTACTCTTCATATACGAAATGCATGTAGCTAAGAGATTTCTCAATCTAGCGGATCTGCATGGATGAGCAAAGAACAAATACTAAGCGTTATGATGTCGCTTAAGTTTCGTTCTGCAATGCGGGCATTGCCGCCATTTACACTGTGAAAATAAATCCCATACTTGATCAACGACAAAAAAACGGCATTTCTGCCGTTTCTTCTAAAGCATGGACTCTCAGGGACACGAACCCTGACCAATTGATTAAGAGTCAACTGCTCACAGTCCTCAGTTTAGCCGCTGTAATCCATAAAATCAGGTCATATTGTTAAGAAGACCTCTTTGTTGTAGTAATTCTTTCGTACAATTCCACAGTTTATTTTGCATAGCGATATCTCCACCGGGGTGTACAGGTACAATCGAATGTCCGGTTCCGACATTAAAATACCCTCCTGTAACCGCCTGGTACTGCGGATCCACAATTAAACGAGTCATAATATCAGCTCCTCTGCGTGGATCACCAATATGAAAAAAATTCAAAAAACGCTCAAGCATTGATGCAAACCAGAGCTCACGTCCGAGACCTGTAACATTAAACCCCGGATTTAGAGCGTTAACACTGATCCCCATTCCAGCCCATTGACGTACCAGTTCGCCAGTAAACATAATGTTAAAAAGCTTGGTTTTCCCATATATTGAAGACGAACCTCTGGAAGTAAAAGGAGATATATTGATCAAATCCTCAGGGAGCTTAAGCTCGCCATGATTGCGTGAAGCCTCAGAAGCAACATTTATAATTCTCGCGCTTCCTGCATTTTTCAAGGAATGCTGTAAGGTGTGCGTCAATAACCACGGCGCTAAATAGTTCACAGCTATCATTTCTGCAATTCCCTCGGAGGTTACCCGTTGTTCGAATGCATGCAGTCCTGCATTATTCAAAAGTACATCTATTTTGGGGTATGCAGTTGAAATCTCGTTTCCCATACGTATGACATCTTTCATTAAGGATAGGTCCCCGAAAAAAAAGTCTACTTTTGTTGAAGGCATCATATCTTTTATAATTTTTTTAGTAGCTTCAGCGCGATCCCTGCTCCTGGCTGTCATGAGAAGATGAGTACCACGTTTAGCCAATTCAATCGCAACGAGTTGCCCCAGACCACTTGTTGCGCCAGTTATTACAACAACCGGATTAGCCGTCATAGTAATTCTCCTTTGTGCTGAATAGTCATTGTCAATGTCAATGTAATTGGCCGTTCATTGCTTTACTCCGTTAGACCCGTCTCAAGTTTTGACATGCAGCTGACGCTGTCATATACTTGATATAAATCAACTATATTATTTTGATTGATATATGTCAAGTAATTGACTTGAATTATTTACTTTATCAATTAAGGTTAGGTGAAATAGGATGAATGACGTTCGACACAAAAATACGCCGAGAGGACAACTGGAACTGGAACTCGGCGAGCAAATCAATGCTCTCATAAGCGCCTCACATGCGCTAAATGTCAAAACTGCAGCACGTTTCGATCCTTCAATACAACCTGCGAGTTTCCATATTATCCGTTGGTTGTATTCATACGGCCCAACAAGCGCCACTATGCTGGCGGAATCAACAGCTATGGATCGCAGTTCGGTTAGCCGTCTAGTCAAACCACTTGAGCTTTTGGGTTATGTGAAAAGGGAAGCCTCCCCTGATGATCGTCGAGGAATACTTCTATCTCTCACTGAGCTTGGACAACAAAAGACGATTGATGCTCTAAAAGAGAAAGAATTTGTATTTTACGAACACATTTCAAGATGGGACGATGAACAACTTGAAAATTTTATCGGAATGCTCAGGGACTTTAACGGATTTGATCACAAGTAACAAGTTCATTGCACATGAATGTTAAGGAATGTGAGATTTAACTTCAAGAAAGAAGCTTATGGGATTATGTTGCTCACGTATAAACTGAACCCGTGTCCATTTCTCTTCATTCACGATCACAAGATCAGGAAAGACCTACGTTTTAAAAGCCCCCTCCATACTCCATATAGTCTCTAAACAGCGTCACAACAAAAAATGCTCAGCAACGAATGCTGAGCATTTTCACTATCCAATACATAATGGATTTTGATTAAGCACAAATAAAAAAACGGCATTTCTGCCGTTTTTTCTAAAGGATGGACTCTCAGGGACTCGAACCCTGGACCAATTGATTAAGAGTCAACTGCTCTACCAACTGAGCTAAGAGTCCATATTAAAATTTTGGTGGAGCCTAGGGGGATCGAACCCCTGACCTCATCGCTGCCAGCGATGCGCTCTCCCAGCTGAGCTAAGGCCCCATTATATGTCAGTGAATCAACTGTTTCAAGCGACTTCTATATCATATAAAATTTCCACCCTTGTGTCAATACTTTTATAAAAAAAATATAATCACCTTCCCACCATGACTCAAGAAAGATACAGTCAGCGATCAGTCGCTGGCTGTATCTTTAGATAACAGTGTTTTCAGTTCCTTCATAAACATATTGATGTCTTTGAACTGCCGATAGACGGACGCAAAGCGTACGTAAGCGACTTCATCCACTGGGTAAAGCTGTTCCATGACCAGCTCACCGATCTGCTGGCTATCCACCTCTGTGGCTGCTGTGTTGCGGATGGCGTTCTCCACCTGGGATACGATCATATCCAGTTGCTCGACAGATACTGGGCGCTTCTCGCAGGCCCGAATGAGACCACGCAGCATTTTATCACGGCTAAACTCTTCACGGCTGCCATCTTTTTTGATGACCATGAGTGGGGTCTCCTCCACCATTTCAAAGGTGGTAAAACGCCTGGCACACTGTTCGCATTCGCGACGACGGCGGATGGACTTGTTATCATTCGCAGGTCGCGAATCCAATACTTTCGTGCCATTGTAGGCACAATACGGGCATTTCATAATCTCATCACTTCCTTTTTCCAATAAATTCCCGAAGCTTTTTAGTAATAATTTTGTCTAAACGGATCATAATATGTTTACCACGTCGCGAGGAGGTGAACAACAATGGCACAAGGAAACAATGGCAACTCCAACAACCTGGTAGTCAGCAGATCCTCCGGCGCTCTGGAGCAAATGAAATATGAAATCGCTCAAGAGCTGGGTATCAGCATTCCTCAAGATGGATACCAAGGTAACATGACTTCCTATGAGAACGGTTCGATCGGGGGGTACATCACAAAACGCCTCGTAACGATCGCCGAACAACAATTGGCAGGTCAATACCAATAATCGCGGTAATAACGCAGAAATAACAAGAAAAAGTGTATGGATGGGCTGCTAAAAACAGCCTGTCCTGCGCTTTTTTCATTTTAAAGCGAAAAGGCTCATATTGTCATTAACTTGTCATTTAAAACTCATCATAAATTTTCGTGTATTGCCTGTAGTAGTAAATGACTCTCTGTACATAATGCCGTGTCTCACCAAAAGGGATTTGCTTAATGGACTCTTCTTTTCCATCCCACACTCCCTTATTCAGCCACTCCTGAACTTTACCTGGCCCTGCATTATAAGCAGCTACGATCGCTACTGGGTTATCCTGAAATTTCATAGACAGGTTATGCAGATACCAGGTTCCCAGCTCAATGTTGGTGCCAGGCTCGTGCTTGACGCTGTCTAGCGGGACCTTTTGAATCTCGGCGCTGTCCATAATCCAATTTGCGGTATTCGGCATAATCTGCATGAGCCCCAGCGCACCCTTGTGTGACTGCTTGCTGGTTTTAAAATTTGTTTCCACGCGGATAATAGACGCCACCAAAAATGGGTCCACTTCATACGTCTGTGAATACTGCCGAATCTCATCCTTATATTGAATCGGATAGAACCAGGACATCCAATTTGAATTGAGGAACAGAATCAGAACAAACCCGACAAACAAAGTGAGCAGGACTCTTTTCTTACGTAAAATATTCATGCAAGTCCCTTTCGCTGCCAAAATTGATCAATTTGTCGTTTCGTCTCAGCCTGTGTTCCGCTATTGTCGATAACGATATCGGCCAAGCTTTTCTTTCGTTCAATATCCATTTGTGCGGACAACCGAAGTTCGGCTTGTTCTTCCGTTAGACCGTCTCTGAGCATCAGACGCTGGAGCTGAACATCACGTGGTACGTATACAACCATAATTTCCTCGTACAAGCTCTCCAGCCCGGACTCGTACAGTAGCGGGATATCTGCCAAAACAAGCTTGTCCGGCTGCTCTCGTTCATATGCTTCCATGCGCAGACGCATTTCCTCACGAATAGCAGGATGTGTAATATCGTTAAGTGCCTGCCGCTGGGCAGGGTCTCTGAATACAATCTCGCCCAGTTTTTTGCGGTGCAGGGTTCCGTCACTGTTCACTATAGCTTGTCCAAAATGCTGTATGACCGCCGCCAGCACCGGATGCCCCGGAAGCATGACTTCCCGGGCAATGGCATCTGCGTCGATCAGCAGCGCACCCTTGGCGACCAAAAGAGCCGACACGGTGCTTTTTCCGGTAGCAATACCTCCGGTTAATCCGATATTCATGCTCTTTCACCTCATAACAGCTTCAATATGCCCATCATAATCAATAATAATGCCGGCAACACACCCAGCGCCTTCATAAATCGAAATGCTGACAGGAAGAAACCTGCCTTCATACCTGCAATCAAAAATGTTCCACTGAATAACGTAATAGCCAGCGCAGTAGACAGTGGCTGAAAACCAAGCATAGCTGCCCCTAATCCCGCTCCGAACGCATCGACCGATAATGCAATACCTAGCCAAACCGCTTCGGTAGCAGATATACTGCCGGAACGGTCCATATCCGCAGCAGACGGGCTCCGAAGAATCCGAATAACAAGCCCCCATTTGCGGAACTCCAGTGAAAATAACGTTCGCTCCTGCTGCTGTAGCTCCAAAGAAGCTTCTGCCGACAGACCTTTTCTTGAGCTAGGGAAAGACTCTGTATCAGCATCCTCTGCACCCTTTTTCTCCGCAAGAACAGATCTGCTCACTGGATCAGCCTGTTCCGTAAGGAGCAGACCCCGAGGGGCTTCCACTGAATCCTCCGTCAAATCCTCCTTGCGGTGCAGAGCTTGAATCAAAGAGTAACAGCCGATACAGATCAGGATGACAGCGCCGAAAACGGTCGTATATACAGGAGACAGGACATGGGATAGTAATGCGCCCAACTGCATGGATATGCCGATCACCAGACCTGAACATACGGAGATGATAGCAATCGACAACAGTGGAATTTTCATTTTGCGCAGACCATATGTAACACCGACTCCAAAACTGTCCAAACTTAGCGCAAATGCCAGTAACAGCAGGGCTCCCCAATGATTAGCCACTCCAATTCCCTCCCATTGCGAAGGCAGGGCCTTACAACAACCGAAACCCTTCGCAGTATTGGTACTTGGAACAATATATGAGAGGGATGGGCTTGGGGTGACTGTGCCTGTTTAGCGCAGAGGCTGGCATACCGGGCAATGATGCGTGCCACGTCCGGCTACGACAGATTTTTCGATCAATGTACCACAGTTAACACAAGGCTTCGTATTACGCCCATAGATTTGCAATTGATGTTGGAAGTCGCCCGTTTTGCCCTGTCCGTTAACGAACGATTTGATGGACGAGCCTCCAACCTGAATCGACGCGCCCAGCGTGGAGACAATAGCTTCATGCAAGACTTGAAATTGGTTATCCGTTAGGTTTTTGGCTGGCTGTGCCGGGTGAATACCCGCCTTAAACAACGATTCATCTACATAAATATTCCCGATGCCCACCACATATGACTGGTTTAACAGCGCGGCCTTGATCGAAGTCGAACGAGTTCCAACAGCGGCACGAAGCATTTCCGGTGTAAAGGCCTCGTCCATCGGCTCCAAACCGAGCTTGTTCAACGGCTTTTCCAGCAAATCCTGTCCTGCCGGAAATAAGTGCATCGTACCAAATTGGCGCACATCCTGATAACGCAGCTCCGTACCATCTTTAAAATGAAAGATGACATGAGTATGCTTTTCCACAGGATCATGTTGTGAATACAATCCATATCGCCCTTCCATTCGAAGATGGGAGACGAGCACCAGCCCGTCCAGCAAAATCCGCAAAAACTTCCCGCGTCTCTCCACTCCTGTAATCCGGTGGTCCGCCAGTTCCATGGCAAAAGCGTGTATATCATCAGGCCGTTGAATGATCCGCGGCAAATTTACGGTCACATGATCTATATGTTTATCGACTATAAGCTCGTTTAGCGTTCGTTTAATCGTTTCTACTTCCGGTAATTCCGGCATGATGTCTTCACCTCACCCTATATTATAACGGAAGCAGCGTCAAATTGGGACTATCTACTCATTGAAATATCTTACTTGGCCTCATACCAATTGCTGCCATAGCTTACTTCGGATTTGAGCGGCACAGCCAGCTTCAACGCGGCTTCCATTGTAGCCGGGACAAGCTCTTTCATCGTTTCCATTTCCTCAGGCGGAACCTCGAACACAAGCTCATCATGTACTTGTAGCAGCATACGGCTGCGAAGATTACGCTCGCGCAGCGCTTCGTCCATCTGAACCATCGCCAACTTGATAATATCGGCTGCGGTACCTTGAATCGGCGTATTCATTGCTGTGCGCTCGGCGAACGAACGCAGGTTGAAATTGCTGGCGTTAATCTCCGGCAAATATCGTCTGCGTTCCAACAGCGTTTTTACGTAGCCGTCCCGCTTCGCATCCTTCACAATATCATCCATGTAACGGCGAACGCCTTGGAACACGTCAAAATACTGGTCGATAAAGCGAGCCGCTTCCTTCCGCGTTATATTTAAATTTTGCGACAGACCATAATCGCTGATCCCGTAGACAATCCCAAAGTTGACCGCCTTTGCGGAACGCCGCATATTGGAGTCCACATCTTCCGCTGGCACACCGAACACATCGGATGCGGTCTTGGTATGGATGTCCATATCGTGGACAAAAGCCTCCTTCAAACGCTCATCATCCGAAATATCGGCCAGCACCCGCAGCTCGATCTGTGAGTAGTCTGCCGCCAAAATAGACCAGCCCGGTTCGGACGGAACAAATACTTTGCGGATTTTACGACCTTCTTCGAGACGAATCGGTATGTTTTGCAAATTCGGAAATTGACTGCTCAAGCGTCCTGTTGCTGCAACCGTCTGCCGGAAATACGTATGCACCTTACCCGTTTTCTCCGAAATTTCTTTAAGCAATCCTTCGACATACGTCGATTGGAGCTTGGCAATTGTGCGGTACTGCAAAATGTTTTGCACAATATCATGATAGGGAGCCAGCTTTTCCAGCACCTCTGCATCGGTCGAGTACCCCGTTTTCGTCTTTTTAATGACAGGCAAGCCCAGTTTATCAAACAAAATCTCACCCAACTGCTTGGGCGAATTCAGATTGAACTCTACTCCGGCAATGCTGTAGATTTCACCCACCAATGTTGCGATCTGGGCTTCAAATTCTTTACCCAAAGCGCGCAGTTCCTCTACGTTCACCAAAATCCCCTGCTTTTCCATATCCGCCAAAATGCGAGACAACGGCATCTCCAGTTCATGGAACAGCTTGTGCATTTCTGTTTTTTCCAGCTCAGCCTGCTGCACGGGTACCAACGCTTCAATCACCGTAGCCTTACGGGCCACATGATCGGACAGTACATCCACGTCAGGAACTTTATATTTAGCTCCTTTACCAAACACTTCGTCGTCTGGACGAATCGAAGACAAGCCATACTTGGCTGCCAACCCGCTCAATGTCTGGTTTGCATCGGTCGGGTCTAACAAGTACCCCGCCAGTTGCACATCAAACTCGGCACCGGCAAACTCAATTCCATGCCAGTGTAAAGCCAAATCCGTACGATGCAGATCATGACCACGTTTTTTGCGTTCAGGGTCAGCAAGCCATTCGCGAATAGGCGTAGCTGCATCACTTTGCAATACATCCAGTGTCATAAAAAACTGTCGTCCCGTTGCGGCAAATATCAGACCTACGATTTCAGCATGATGCGGATTATCACCATGCGTCTCAACATGCAGCACATCTACGTTGTCCAACACTTCTACCAACTCGCTAATCCGCTGCTCATCCAGCACAGTCACGTCAGCCGCGGCTTCCTCTACGTCTACTCCAGCACTGCCAACCTCGCCCGAAAGGGATAAGCGCTCCAGCAAGGATTTGAACTCCAGCTTCGCCAGAGCTGGCCCGGCCGTTTCTGCCTGCAGCCCGCTAAAGATGACATCTTCCAGCTGCTTGTCCAACGTTACGTCCCGATAAATGGTCGCCAAATCCTTGCTCATTCGCGCATCGTCAGCATGTGTCTCAACGCGTTCTTTCATTTTGCCTTTCAGCTCATCCGTATGCGCCAGTACCTCTTCGACCGAACCGTATTGGTGCAGCAGCTTGAGCGCTGTTTTTTCACCCACGCCCGGAATTCCAGGAATATTGTCCGATGTATCGCCCATCAGACCCTTAAGGTCAATAATTTGCAGCGGCTTCAAGCCGTAACGTTCCTGAATCTGCTCAGGTCCGTACGTTTCCACCTCGGTAACCCCTTTGCGGGTCAACCCGACAGTGACATGGTCTGAAGCCAATTGAAGCATATCCTTGTCCCCGGTCACGACCAGCACATTGAAACCCGCTTCGTCCGCTGTCTTGGACAGGGTGCCTATAATATCGTCCGCCTCATAGCCATCCAGTTCAAACTGGGCAATCCCGAAGGCGGTCAATAGCTCTTTCAGCAGCGGAAATTGCTGGGACAGCTCCGGTGGTGTTTTCTCCCGTCCGCCTTTGTAATCCTCGTACCCTTTATGGCGAAATGTAATTTTCCCGGCATCAAAGGCAACCAGAATATGTGTTGGTTTGTGCTCCTCCAAGAGCCGCAATAACATCGTCGTAAATCCGTACACCGCGTTTGTCTGCTGCCCGCTCGAATTCGTTAACGGTGGCATAGCAAAAAACGCCCGGTAAATGATACTGTTACCATCTATAAGCATGAGTTTATCCATTTAGCACCTCGCAAGTTCATCAATGCATTCGTAACGTTCTTACGTTTTACGCATTCCTCTTCCTATCTTAACATACAAGGCTCCTTTTTCAGAAAAAAAACGGTTGTTTCCTAACCAAATTTGCCTTTTGCTCAAAGACAAGTCTGGGTCAGAAACAACCGCTATATACCCGAAAGCTCTACTGGTTCAAATCTGGTCTCTCCCCTGTCACGAGATATACAGTGCTTTCACCGATATTCGTAGCATGGTCACCAATTCGTTCAATGTATCGTCCTACAAGCAGTTGCAGCATGGCTTGTGAAGCCTCCGCCGGTTTTTCTACCATAAAGGCGTACAGATCGCTGATCATGTGGCTGTACATGGAATCCACACGATCATCCTCTTTGGCCATTTTGTAGGCCAGATCTGTATTTTCATCCAAATAGGATTTGATCGCATCGTCAATCATTTCTTTAACAATGGCAGCCATTTGTGGAATATCCACCAGTGGCTTGATCATCTGCTGCCCCTCCAGGCGCAGTGTAACCTTGGCGATATCAAGGGCCAAATCCCCCATCCGTTCCAGATCGCTTGAGATTTTAAACGCAACAATGATCCGGCGTAAATCCTTGGCCACCGGTTGCTGGGTAATAATGAGTTTCGAACCCATATCGAGAATGTTCTCTTCCAGCGCGTTGAGGGATGCATCATTTTTGACCACCTGCTGGGCCAATTCCGTATTTTTGGTCTGCAAACATTCGATGGCTTGGTCGAGCGCCTTCGATACATGTGCGCCCATTTCGCGCAGTACGGCTCTCAGCTCATCTAATCCTTCATCAAAACCTTTTCTGCGAATCATTTCGAAGTCACCCCTCCTGGCATAGTAATCTTGGCTTTAGCCGAATCGCCCGGAAATATAATCTTCCGTGCGGGAATCCTGCGGCGTGGAAAACATCGTCTCTGTGTCGGCCGCCTCTACCACAACCCCGTTCAAAAAGAAGGCAGTTCGACCAGACACACGAGCCGCTTGATGCATGTTATGCGTCACCATGACAATTGTATACGTGTCACGCAGTTCTTGAACCAGCTCTTCAATCTTCATCGTGGAGATCGGGTCCAGTGCAGATGTCGCCTCATCCATAAGCAAAATATCTGGCTGTACAGCAAGCGCCCGGGCAATGCACAGCCGCTGCTGTTGTCCACCGGACAAACTCAGGGCTGAACGCTTCAGAAAGTCCTTGACCTCTTCCCAGAGTGCCGCCTGCCGCAAGCTTTGCTCTACCAATTCGTCCAACTTGTCCTTTTGCCGAATTCCATGCAGACGCGGTCCGTAGGCCACGTTATCATAAATGGATTTGGGAAACGGGTTAGGCTGTTGAAAAACCATTCCCACCTGCTTACGCAGGGTTTCAACTTCCATTGTATCGCCATATATATCCTGACCTGCGATACTCACGGTGCCTTCAATACGAGTGCCCGGTATCATGTCATTCATCCGGTTCAGCGTACGCAGCAGGGTTGATTTGCCACAGCCAGACGGACCGATGAAGGCTGTTACCGTTTTTTCAGGAATATCTAGGTTTATATGTTTCAGCGCGTGAAATTTCTCATAATACAAATTCAGCTTATCAATCCGGATTACGGAATCATTCATTGATTTATGATCTCCTTCGTGTTGCAGTTATGGTCCTCAAGCATTGCACCTGATTTGCACAATATAAAGATTATATAAGCTGTGTGTAAATTCAGTGTGGTGGATTTGTTAACGGTATGTAAAATGATCAAGAACTCAGCATAAGCTCAAGCTCCTTGGCAATTCCGGCTGCATTCAAAGCCGCTTCCTCTGCGGAACGGGCCATTTCGCTGTTTTTGGCTTCTATTTCATCAACAGCCTGCAGTAGTTTGGCAAATGTTTGTGTTCCGGCAGATATAAATTGAGAGCCTGTATGAATCTGCTGCATACTCGCATCGGTCAGTTCAGCGGTGTCACGCAGCATTTGCTCAATATGGGTGAGTAAGCCTGTAATCTGTGCGGAAAAAGCTTTCGTCTGGAGTGACATCTTCCGTACCTCCTGAGACACAATCTGGAAGCCTCGCCCGTGTTCGCCAGCATGTGCCGCTTCAATGGACGCGTTGATCGCCAGCAGTCCGCTGTGATCTGCCAATGCACGAATGGATGAGGCCATGCCCGCAATGTCGTTCAGCGATTGGGTCAGTGCAGTCATCTGCTCATGCTGGCGCTTCATTTGCTCCGTGACTGCACGATAGGAGAGCAGGACATCCTCCAGTTCTACTTTGCCACGGCGGGATAATTCACTCATTGAGCGGGTTAGCCGCACACTGTCATCAGCCTCTTTAGCTGCATCCAGCACGGTCATCTGGATACGCTGGACTCCGTCATAGCTATGCCGAATCACATCGCCCCGATCTTCGTCCGCTTCTCTTTGCATTCGCTGAACGACGGACAGGATATCACGAATCGTAAGTACGCCGAGTAACCGTGTCCCTTCCTTAATCAATAGACAATCGTAAAAACGCTGATCTTCGCGCAGCATCGCCAGTTCTACAATGTCCGATGCCGGGCTTTTCAGATCCACAATTAATGTATCGGGGTCGGCAAATATGGCCGCAGGCTTGTCATAGAACAACGCCGCAGCAAACCTGCCCGTAAAATGGCGATTATACGCATCTCTCATAATAATGCCCAATGGAAGATCATTTTTATCCACGACAATGACACAAGGGATGTCTTCCTGTGTTTTCATAAGTGCCAACAGTTCTTTGCAAGACATATCCGTACCAATGATCGGAACCTCCCGGCATGGCACATAAGTAGTAATCGGCTTGTATGTTTCACGTTCAATCACGGCAGTGGAACTCGGCTGGGTCTTTGGTTCCGTTATCATCGTTCTGAAGTCCCCTTTTTTTAACTACTTGGAGTGACGGGAACATCATATCGGTCATTTGTTGATTCTAACGGTTATTTTTGTTAACGAAATGTAAAATCACGAAATGGACACAACAGTCGCCGAACACTGCCCTGGACAAAGAAAAACGCTCCTCATTTATAACAAATGAGAAGCGCTTCTTTTTTTATTCACAACCAGCTTGTACCCCACTCCGCGGATCGAATCAATATGAACCGAGTCGGGATCAAGCTCCAGCTTTTTGCGTAATGAACTGACGTGTACATCCACTGTCCGTTGACCGCCAATGTAGTCAAAGCCCCAAACGGCATTCATCAGATCATCCCGGGTCAGTACCACACCCGGCTTGCGGGACAAATAGAGAAGTACCTCAAATTCCTTGGGTCTTAAGCTGATAGACTGACCTCCAAGAATGACTTCATATTTTTCAGGGTAAATTTCCAGCTCGCCCAGTTGAATTTTGGAGCCATCTTTCTGATCAGACAACACTCCTTCATCTCCGCCAGAAGTTCTTCGCAGCACAGCCGTTACGCGGGCCAGCAGCTCAGAAACACCGAAAGGCTTCGTGATGTAATCATCCGCACCCGACTTCAGCCCTTGGACAACCTCGGCTTCGCCGTTTTTGGCCGTTAAAATAATGATAGGAGTCGTCAGCCCCTGATGGCGCAGTCTGCTCAGAATGTCCAGCCCGTTCATTCCGGGCAGCATCAAATCCAACAGGATCAAATCGTAGGACTCTCTGGAGGCTTTCTCAAACCCTGCACTGCCATGATCCTCCGTGTCCACTTCGAAACCTTCTTGTATCAAATTGTAGGATAGCAATCTGGCAAGCGTTGGTTCATCCTCAATAACCAGCAAGCGTTGTCCCATAAATAACTTCATCTCCTGTTTACCTGTTAAAGGCGCATTGGTCAAAATTCTGAAATCTTTTCCATACTCATGCGACACCCGTTTATTTTATCACGGCATTGTTAACAGAATGTAAAAAATGTTCTAGTTCATTCTTCCTGTTGCAATAGCGGTAAATCAATCGTAAATGTGGTACCCAATCCAAGCTCGCTTTCCACCGAAAGTGTACCATGATGCAGGTCGACCAAGTGCTTGACGATGGATAATCCCAAACCCGTTCCGCCGGAATTGCGCGAACGTCCTTTGTCCACCCGGTAAAAGCGCTCAAAGATACGTGGCAGATCCTTCTTCGGAATCCCAATGCCTGTATCACTGACTGTAAATACGACCTTTTCCGTGTCATTCTCCCGCTGTATCGTTATAACCTTGATCTTTACCTTGCCGCCATCAAGTGTATAGTTGATGCCATTAGACAAAAGGTTCAGGAAAATCTGCTGAAGCTTATCTTCATCCGCCTCCATAAACAGTTCGTCCGGAACGTCCATGTGTAGCGTGATTCTTTTTTTGGCAGCTACATTGTTCAGTTTTTCCAGCAATGATTCTATGAACGACGAAATATGAACCGGAGAGCAATCCAGCGGGGAACGTTTGGATTCGATTTTGGAAAGCACCAAGATATCGCCGATCAGCCGATTCAGTCGTTCGCTTTCATCATATATAATTTGCAAAAATGAGCGGGCCGTCTCCTCATCTTTTACCCCGCCACCAAGCAACGTCTCGGCAAAGCCTTTGACTGCGGCAATCGGTGTTTTTAGCTCATGAGAAACGTTTGCCACAAATTCGCTCCGCATATTTTCCAACCGTCGAATAGCCGTAATATCCTGTAAAAGGAACAGCATCCCCCGGTATCCACCTTCATCCTCATACATAGGCACACCATCCAGCAAGACGAGTCGTTCCTCTGGATTGTACAAATGCACCTCACCATGCAACCTTTCTCGGCTTTGTATGCTGCCCTCAATCAGCTTCGTCAGCTCATAGTGCTTCTTCAGCTCATGATACGGCTTGTCCGTCACTCTTTTACCCACGACACCGAGCATCCGCTCAGACTCACGGTTTACAAGCGCTATACGCTCACCGGCATCAATCATCAGAATTCCGCCTGTCATATTACTCATGACGCTCTGAAGTAAATCCTCATTGTCACGTATCGTTTTCATTTGGTTTTGGAGGCTGTCAGCCATACGATTAATGGCTTCACCCAGTTGCCCTACCTCGTCCCGGCGCTGTACACCAACCCTTGCGTCATAATCCAGTCCTGAAATGCGGTTGGCTACCCCTGTAATATGTTCAATGGGCGAGGTGAGGCTGCGAGCAATACGATAGCTCACCAATCCAGCAGCAAGAAACAGCAACACGAGTCCAATTCCAATGGCTGTCCAGCCGCGCTGTACTCCCTCCTCTACTGCTTTTAGACTCATGGACAAACGGATATACCCGTCAAAGCCCTTGTCCGACACAACAGGCTCCGCGACGTATAGCATGTTTCGCTGCAGAGTTTCACTGTAGCGTATCGTCCGACCGATTCCTTCCGCCGTGGCTTGCCGAATTTCTTCACGGGATGCATGGTTTTCCATCTTGCGTGGATCACTTAACGAATCACCCACCACCGTTCCATCCTTACGAATGAAGGTCACCCGCGATTCCGTCAGATGGGCAATTTCCTTCGCCTTTTGAGAATAGTAGGAGACGTAATCCGTACTGGACAGGGCATCTGCATTAACAAAAGGGAATGTAGCGCGTAGCAGGTCGATCTCTCGTCCCATGTTCTCCTCTAGCACCTTCATATTCGAATTTTTAAAAATTTGTCCCATAGTGATTCCAGCAGCAAGGACAGATACGCCAATCAAAATCAGCATGATCAGGGTAAGCCTAAAACGAAACGATTTCATAAAATATGCCCATCCTTTGGTTGAGTTAAGTCCATTCTACAGGCTACCTTCATTATGTTCCACTGTGAACAGAAAAAAAGGCCAGGGCATAACACTGCCCCAACCTTTCCCTTATCCTCTTATCCGTTTATAACTTCACCGCCGTTGATATGAATGACCTGCCCGCTTACATAAGAAGAATCGTCTGAAGCAAGGTACACATAGGCTGGCGCTAATTCTTCCGGCTGACCCGGACGCTTCATCGGCTGCGCTCCACCAAACTCGCTGACCGTCTTGGCATCAAATGTAGACGGGATTAGCGGTGTCCAGATCGGCCCCGGTGCTACAGCATTCACTCGAATACCTTGTTCCACCAAATTGAGTGAAAGAGAACGAGTAAATGAAGTTATTGCCCCTTTGGTGGATGAATAATCAATGAGCGTCTTGTTGCCAGCGTACGCGGTAATCGACGTTGTGTTGACGATAGCGCTCCCTTTCTTCAAATGTGGCAATGCCGCTTGCGTGAGGAAGAACATACCGAAAATATTCGTACGGAAAGTGCGCTCCAACTGTTCTTTGGTGATATCCTCCAGCTTTTGTTGTGGATGCTGCTCTGCCGCATTGTTCACGACAATGTCGAGCTTGCCCAGCTCGTTAACCGTCTGTTGAACCGCTTTTTTGGCAAATTGGTCATCTCCGATATCGCCAGGAATCAACACGCATTTGCGTCCCTCCTGCTCTACCTGACGTTTTGTTTCTTCCGCATCCTTATGCTCATTCAAGTAGATGATAGCTACGTCCGCACCTTCTTTGGCATACGTGACAGCTACAGCCCGTCCAATTCCACTGTCCCCACCAGTAATAAGTGCAACTTTACCTGTTAGCTTTCCAGCGGCTTTGTAAGTTGGTTTTTCAAACTGGGGTGCAGGCGACATTTTGGACTCAATCCCCGGTTGCTGGTCCTGATGCTGTGGGGGTAAGGTTTGCTGAGGTTGATTACTTTTAGGCATTGTACATTCTCCCTTCAAAATCAGATATTTTTTTAGGATGCAACATTTGCATCCACTCTACTCCTGATTTACCACACAAAGTTATCCGTTAAACGAAAAAGGAAAAATGTAGTTATTTGAGCGCACAAAAAAACGGCCTATGCTTTTCAGCACATACCGTTTTTTTCAATTTAGCATTTGTCATCATTCGATTACAGGCTCTCACCAAATGAATAATTAAATAATATGGCTGTATACCATTAAAAACGTAATTAAAATCAGGAATACGGCAAGCAGCGTACTGAACATTCGCATTTTGCCAGCGTATTGCGTAATAGGCTGTTGGCTACGAATCGCTTCCAGCGACAGCCGTAACGGCTTACCCATGGATCCCGCGATACCAGAAATGGCGAGAAACAACAGCAAAACGACAACGATCCATGCTACCGAATAAGAACCCCAGGCAAAAATCATATAGATACCGCTAACAAGCACTAGGATCAGTGCAAATTGAGCCAAACGGTTCAATAGCTGAACAGCCGATATCGTTCCCTCCTGCACGCTAGGAGCCAATTTGTCGATTTTGCCCACAACGAAGGGGAGCAATAAATAAAAACCCATCGCCAGTGATCCAATAATGTGAATAAAAAACATTCTTTACAACCTCCATTTCTTTGTTTTCATACAAACTCTTTTTCCATAGAACGATCATATTCCAACGAGTAGACTACCATCATTTCAGTGTTTTGGGACATGCTTTTCTATGTTAGGATTTTGCAAAATTCGATTTCAGTCGCTCCGAAATGCAAGATATAGCCGAACTAAACCATTTCGATCTATATCTTGTTCATTGGAAGTCGCTTATTGGATTTTTGCAAAATCCTCATGTAACTATCAATGCATATAAACTCTATTATACCGGGGAAACGGGTCAAAGCAAAGAGGTGGCGGGGTGCAGGTTTCAGCTTGGCTGGGTGCTGGGGAGAGGCTCCGCGAACGGAACGTTGCTACCATCGCTGTTGTCTCCGAATTTTATTGAATATATTTTATAGGGTATAAATCCGGAGACAAAGGCGAACGCTTACGCTTGTCCGCAATCGTTCCGTCCACTCCGCTGGTGCCAGCAAATCCAAGCTGAAATTTTCAACATTAAAGGAATAAGGAGGAAAACGAATAGATTACTTATATTCTGTTTATAAGTAAAAGAGGTGTCCGGCGGCCATGACTATGGCTTGGGGACACCTCTTCAAGTAATAGTATACCGTTTTAGTAGATAACCGAACTTACACGGTAACTATTTTAATTACATTGCGTACGGATTCGGCGGATTGATCGAGCGCTGCTTTTTCTTCGGCTGTCAATTCCAACTCGAACACTTTTTCGATGCCATTGCCTCCAAGAAGTGTTGGTACGCCAAGGAACAAGTCCTGATAGCCGTACTCTCCCTCCAGGTAAGCAATGACCGGAATAATCCGTTTTTTATCTTTTACAATCGCTTCTGTCATTTGTGCAAGCGAGGCTGCCGGAGCATAATATGCGCTACCATTACCCAACAGGTTAACGATCTCTCCACCGCCGACACGTGTCCGTTGTACGATCGCTTCGATACGTTCCTGAGAAATCAGGGTTTCGATAGGAATACCACCGACGCTGGAATAGCGTACCAGTGGCACCATATCATCACCGTGACCACCCAAAACGAAACCGCGCACATCTTCGACGGAAACGTTCAATTCTTGTGCAATAAAGGTACAATACCGTGCTGTATCCAGCACACCCGATTGGCCAATAACCCGATTTTTCGGGAAACCCAGCGTTTGGTATGCAGTATAGGTCATAGCATCGACCGGATTACTCAGAATAATGACGATAGAATCCGGTGCATACTTCTTCACGTTCTCACACACGGATTTTACAATTCCTGCGTTCGTATTTACCAAATCATCACGGCTCATACCCGGCTTACGTGCAATCCCGGCTGTAATAATGACGATATCCGAGTTGGCTGCATCCTCGTAATTAGAAGTGCCTGTGACCTGGCTGTCAAATCCCTGTACCGGACCGGCCTCCAAAATATCAAGCGCCTTGCCTTTGGTCGGATTCTCTAGTTGCGGAATGTCGATCAGTACGATATCCCCTAGCTCCTTTTGAGCCAGCAGCAATGCGGTAGTGGCACCGGTAAAACCGGCACCAACAATTGATATTTTTTTACGTTGAATGGTCACGTGGCATTCCCCTTCCTTACAGGTTACTAATAATGGTATCTGCGAACTCGGAGCATTTCACTTGTGTAGCGCCATCCATCAGACGGGCAAAGTCATAAGTTACAATCTTCTTATTAATGGACGTCTCCAGTCCTTTGTAAATCAGGTCAGCTGCTTCTTTCCAACCCAAGTGTTCAAGCAGCATTACGCCAGACAGAATTACGGAACCAGGGTTCACCACGTCTTTGTCAGCATATTTTGGCGCTGTGCCATGTGTAGCTTCAAAGATGGCATGCCCCGTTACATAGTTAATGTTCGCACCTGGCGCGATACCAATTCCACCAACTTGGGCAGCAAGAGCATCGGACAGATAGTCCCCGTTCAGGTTCAGCGTAGCAATAACATCAAATTCGGCGGGACGAGTCAGCACTTGTTGAAGTGCAATGTCAGCAATCGCATCCTTGATAATGATTTTGCCTGCATCTTCAGCTGCTTTTTGAGCTGCATTTGCCGCATCCTCACCGTCTTTTTCCTTGATTACATCATATTGAGCCCAAGTAAATACTTTATCTGCAAATTCTTCCTCAGCCACTTCATAACCCCAGTTTTTGAAGGCACCTTCGGTAAATTTCATAATGTTGCCTTTGTGTACGAGCGTTACGCTCTTGCGTCCGTGGTCAACAGCATACTGAATAGCTGCCCGTACTAGACGCTTTGAACCTTGGGAGGAAACTGGCTTAATTCCGATACCAGAAGTTTCAGGGAAACGGATTTTGTTCACACCCAGCTCTTGTTGGAGGAACTGAATAACCTTTTTCACGTCTTCGGACCCTTCAGCATACTCGATACCTGCGTAGATATCTTCTGTGTTCTCACGGAAAATAACCATGTCTACCAACTCAGGACGTTTCACTGGAGACGGAACACCGTTAAAGTAACGAACAGGACGCAGACATACGTATAAATCCAGTTCTTGACGCAATGCCACATTCAAGGAACGGATACCACCACCAATTGGTGTCGTAAGTGGACCTTTAATGGCTACAATATACTCACGGATGGCTTCCAAAGTATCGTTAGGCAGCCACTCGCCGTATGTATTGAAAGCTTTCTCACCAGCGAATACTTCATACCAGGCAATCTTTTTGCTGCCGTTATATGCTTTTTCTACAGCTGCGTCCAGTACGCGCTTGGAAGCTTTCCAGATGTCGCGACCCGTACCGTCACCTTCGATAAACGGAATTACCGGATGGTTCGGAACCTTTAGTTGACCGTTATCAATCGTAATTTTTTCGCCTTCAGTTGGGAGCTCAAACTTTTCAAATTTCGCCATAAGTTCCTTTTCCTCCTCAGATATGAATGGGTACAGGACGAAAGACGTGATCTTTATCATAGACAAAAAACTTACATCTCTCGTCGTCCCCTCTATTGTACCTTATTTTTTAAAATCAGGGTATACAACCTCAATCTTCCTTCAACAAGGGATTAGCGCAATTCTGGTGACACATATTTTTGATCAGTTGGACCTGTATATTCGGCACGAGGACGAATCAGACGGTTATTTTCATACTGCTCTAAAATGTGTGCGGTCCACCCGGATACACGACTCACAGCAAAAATAGGTGTAAACAGGTCTCTCTTGATACCCAGTTGGGTATAAACAGAGGCAGAATAAAAATCCACATTTGGCTTCAAGCCTTTTTGTCCTGTTACAATTCCCTCAATTCGAACTGACATATCAAACAACGTAGTGTCGCCGTTCATTTCACCCAGCTCGCGGGACATTTTGTGCAAGTGTTTGGCACGCGGATCACCGTTTTTATAGACACGGTGTCCGAAGCCCATGATTTTTTCGCGGTTATCCAGTTTGGCCTGAATATATGAGTCCACCTGATCCAAACCGCCAATCTCCTCCAGCGTTTTGGCAACGGCCTCGTTGGCCCCACCATGCAACGGTCCTTTTAAAGCCCCAATGGCAGATGTGATCCCGGAATAAATATCCGACAATGTAGCTACCGTTACACGCGCAGCAAAGGTCGAAGCATTCAATTCATGATCGGCATGCAGCACGAGAGCCTGGTTGAACGCTTTAATAGCCGTCTCCTCCGGATCCTTGCCAGTAAGCTGATACAAAAAGTTTTCAGCAATGGAAACACCTTTTTTAGGCGCAATTGGCTCCAAGCCCTCGCGTATACGTGCTATGGCTGCCACAATGGTGGGCAATTGCGCCTGAAGCTTGACGGTTTTAGTCACATTGGACTCTCTGGACATATCATCCGCCTCTGGGTCATACAAAGCGAGAGACGATACAGCTGACCTCAGGGCAGCCATCGTGCTCAAATCTTTCGGGTACAACTTTAATTGAGTAATAATTTCATCCGGAATAGCAGCGTATTCGCTTAACTGGTTGCGAAGCTCCTGCAATTGCGCTTGATCAGGCAATTTTCCAAACCACAACAAATAAGCTACCTCTTCAAAATCGGCGTTAACAGCCAAATCATCAATGTTATAACCCCGGTACGTGAGAACGCCATCTACGATAGAGCTTATGGAGGAAGTGGTCGCTACGATCCCTTCCAGACCTTTAGTCGCTGTCATCGTTACATCTCTCCTTTGTAAAAACATTGTGAACGGACTTGCAATGTAAACATTTTCAAAAGTAAGATATGCCTTTTAAATAGCTGAGTAATGTTAACGCCATATGTCAATATTTAAACCTTCTTTCACTATACTGGATTTTGTCGTTTATGTGAACATTCAAGGCTATTCCAACACATTCAAATGTTTTATCGCTTCTATAAAGAAATTTTTGAAACCCCTTACAAAATATATTAGTCCATTTGCACTTTTTTACACAGGTCTTGTCTCACCCCCTTCCCGCATATGTATAGTAGAACACTTATTTTGTGGAATACCATCGTAAAAGAAAGGAGCCGTGAGAGCTTGAGCCGGTTAATCCTGAATCGCATATTTCGCGCACTATGGGTCGCAATCGTGATTGTAGCTCTGTTGCTGGGCATATATGTGCTATTTCCTCTCGTCTATCCCTTCCTGTTCGCCTGGCTTGTAGCCTATGCCATGAATCCACTGGTTGGTTTTCTGCGTAACAAGGCCCGTATGCCACGTTGGATGGCTGTCACGGTCTCATTATTTGTATATTTAGGCGGAATCGCAATTATTCTGTCTGCGGCAATCACCCGCATTGTCCGAGAAGTTATTAAGCTGGCCATGACTTTTGACGGGCATATCGAGCGTTTTAAAAGCCTGTTTATCGATTGGACTCAAAGCGATTTGATTCAAAATGTAATTATTGAAATTAACCATTTTATTCGGGATAATCCGGATTACCAACATACCATTAACAGTAATATTGATAAAACAACTCAAACAGTCAGTTCGGCTGTCACTACGCTAGTCGCCCAATTTTTTAATGGAGTTTTGAACTTGCTGACCTCTCTGCCTAATATGGGTGCAGTGCTAATGGTTATTGTATTAGCGGCCTTTTTTATTAGTAAGGACTGGGACCGACATAGTCGGATGCTCTCAAATACGGTTCCTGATACGATTCGCAAGCCCTTGTCGGATATATGGCACGATCTGCGTAAAGCACTGTACGGCTATTTGCGAGCACAGTTTATCATAATCTCCATTACGGCATTAACGGTCATTGTTGGACTGTTCATATTACGTGTGGAATCCGCCTTTACCATCGGTTTGATGATCGGGCTGGTGGACTTGCTGCCTTATTTAGGGGTTGGCATCGTGATGATTCCGTGGATACTGTATGCATATATGTCAGGTAATTTGGCACTAGGGGTAGGATTGTCGATCCTATATATCATTCTGTTGGTTGGACGGCAGATCGTGGAACCTAAGGTGTTGGCCAGTAGCGTGGGCTTGAACCCGCTTCCCACCCTCATTGGTATGTTCATCGGGCTCAAGCTGTTTGGCGTTTTAGGACTGATTATCGGACCTGTATCATTCATTGTCGTTGATGCACTGAATCGCGCGAATGTCATTCAGGACTTGCGCAACTATATTCTCGCCGGAAGAGTCCGTTAGATCATAGATAGGAAAAACGGCAGCTCACGTCAAAACCGCCGAAACGTAATACTGCCGTTTTTCATTTTTTTCTCCAGCCACTTCAATAAAAAACGTCGATACAACACTCGTGTTAAAGGGAACACCAACGTAAAACCAATAATATCTGTTAAAAAACCGGGGATAAGCAGCAAACTCCCACCGAAAAAGACACATAATCCATCCAGCATTTTACGACCAGGCATTTGTCCACGGTTCATTTCATTTTTTGCATCGGCAATTACCTTGCGACCTTCAAATTGCATCATGGCAGCCCCAATCAGGGTTGTCAGAATGATGAGCAGAATCGTTTTCCCCGCTCCAATCCAGTGACTTACCCATATAAACCCGTACAGCTCCGCCAAAGGAATGAGCAGCAGCAACAGCCATAGACGTTTACGCATCATCATGACTTCTGTCCCTCCTCGCCTGTAAAAGCAGACCTTAATGCAGTGTACAGCTCAGGTAGCGCCTGATCCAGTCGAACGGGCTTCCATTCGGTATTCACCCATACGTGGCGTGTCGTCCCTGTGACGAGCAGCTCTCCCGGCAGCGTGTCTGCCTGCGTCCATACCTTTCCAACATACCTTTGATGCTCATCGTCCGTTACCCGTCGAACCTCATAGGTATAGTTTAGACGTAGTCTGGAGAAGTCCGTAATAGCGGTATAAATGGTAATTAAATCATCATATCGAGCAGGACTCGCATATTTCGCATTGATTTCAATAACTGGCAGCAAAACTCCTCGTTCCTCCATGCTCCGATAGTTAAAGCCCGCCTGCCGGATCATTTCGGTGCGCCCGATCTCAAACCAGTTCAAATAATTTGCATGATACACGACCCCCATCTGGTCGCTTTCCTGATAACGGACGCGTAGCGATGCGCCATACCAGCGTAATTCCGTTTGGTTCTCCTCTTGAGTCATACAAGCTCTCCTATCTTTGTGCATCTTTATCTCTATTTTACCCTCTCTCCATTAAACCATATTTACAGCCCGGGAACAAAAAGAGGGCCGAGCCGAAGCGGCTCTACCCTCTCAAATCATTTATAATGATGGCTTTATTATTTAGGCAACGGCTTGGACAATTTGTAATATCCGCTTTCCGAAGCTGCAATCAACAGACTTTTCGCTTGACTTCCTGCCCAAGCATAACCGAGTCGTCTCTCCTCACTAATTTTCATGATGTCCGTATACTTTTTGCCATCTCGGTCTGAAAAGAAATACTTATTGTCTTCCACATTGTAGAAACGATACCACATTACGCTCGATGCGTCCTTTTGGAAAAACTCTGGACCTTGACGATTGTATTTGATACCATCGATCCGGTTAGCGTCTAACCATTTCAAGGCGCTTTGAGCTGCTTTTTTCACCTCAGCCGTTTGCGGTTGAGACATCAAGAAGGCCGTGATACCTACCGATTCCGTAGTTGTTTTGGAAGGAAGCTCAAATGCTCGGGCCGCAACAGATGCATAAGTAACCGGATCATGCTGTGCCCCCCAGATCGTCGGTGTGCCATTGTTTACAATTTGAGATTTAAGCGTATATTGTACGCCTTTATTAAGGGCCTGCTGAAGTCTGGAGCGATATGTATTGTCCAGAATATCGCTATCAAACGGCTGCTTCTTGTTCACAATATCGTCAGCCAGAACCATAACTCTAACCATCGCATCATCGTTGTAAGTTACGGCATCAGAATAATTACCACGTTTAGGGTATACTTGCGGCCAGCCACCGGAGGAATATTGAGAGGTTAGAACGAAGTCAACTGCTTTTTGGACACTGTTCTTAATGTCTTTATTTTTTGTTTTTTTGTATACATCCGCCAAAAAGCGAATTTCGGTTGTTGTGGCCTCGTTATCAAACGTTCCCAGTTCTACACCATCCTTGCTTTTCCATGTAGATCGTGCAGCTTTGCCATCCCATTTGGATTTATAATTCTTTTCCATAGCTTTGAAGAATCCGCCATGTGGCAATTGCCACGATACGATATTCAAGGCCAGTTTGGTATCTTCGGATACGTCGCCCGTAGAAAATTTGCTGAAATCACGATACTTGTCCAGCAGACTGCTCGCACTCGCGCTAGCGAATGGAACAACAGAATTACTATAAATGGCCGTATCACCGTACACTGCTTGGGTAACATTCGCCCCCGTATCAGTTGCATCCTGCTGCGCTGCTGCCCATGAAGGGTTAACAAGTCCCGTTGTTACCGTAATCGCCATTCCTGAAAGGGCGATCCATTTGACAGATGCTTTAACATTGAACCTCATTCCGAACCTCTCCTTTAATTTGATTGTGGCGCTTCATAAACTATTAAACACATGTATTATATGAAAATATACCCAAATAATCAATATATTTTATTATATACAAATGAAAGAGTTTACTAAATTAATAAAAAAATCCTCTTACTAATGCTGGATTAGTAAGAGGATTCTACGTACAGCTTATATAAAATAAGTCGATGAGCAGCACCGCTTACCCAAACCGACCCATGATGTATTCCTGAGTCAGTTCATTTTCGGGATTCGTGAAAATATCGTTCGTTTTCCCATGTTCAACCAGACTTCCGATATAAAAATAAGCAGTATAATCAGAAATCCGAGCAGCCTGCTGCATATTGTGCGTCACAATAACGATGCGCAGTTCTTTTTTCAATTCAGTAATGAGCTCTTCCACCTTGCCTGTAGACACAGGGTCCAGCGCTGATGCTGGCTCATCAAGCAACAGAATTTTGGGTTGAACGGATAGTGCACGTGCAATACAAAGCCGCTGCTGTTGCCCACCAGACAGCGCTAGAGCGGAATCGTGAAGGCGATCCTTGACCTCATCCCATAATGCCGCTTTACGCAGGCTGCTTTCGACGATTTCATCAAGCTGCTTTTTTTTGCGCACCCCCCGGTATTTGGGGCCGAAGGCGATATTATTATAAATGGATTTGTAAAAAGGGTTGGGACGTTGCCACACCATGCCAATTTGCTGTCGCAGCTTGATCACGTCTGTTCCCGGCGCGGTCAAATCCTGCCCGTCCATCCAAATGTGCCCTGTTGTAGAGGAAGACGCAATCTCATCATTCATCCGGTTAAGGGAGCGCAAAAAGGTTGATTTTCCACAGCCGGAAGGCCCGATCAAGGCGGTCACTGTCTGCTCAGGAAAGGCCAAATTTACTTTTTTCACGGCCTCAAAGCTTCCATAATAAATACTCAAATCCTCGGTACTGAACGGGTGCGGAGGTTGCCCCGCAAGCTGTTCCGAATGTGTAGATTGTACGGTTGTAGCCGGTCTTGCTGTTCGCGTAATGACTTGTTCCATGTTTCCCATCCCCTTTCTAATCCATTCGTTTGGCAGCTGTCAGGCGACGGTATACAACTCTTCCGAACCATCTTGCAATCAAGTTGAAGGCAAGTACAAGCAGCACCAGTACCGCGGAAGCGCCTGCGGCAATATCTTTGGAATCAGGAGCAATACCTTCACTATTGACCTTCCAAATATGAACGGCCAATGTTTCAGCTGGTCGCATCGGATTAATAGGCGATCTGGCATGCAATGGATTCCAATCGGTAAAATCAAGCGGCGGCGTACTCATCCCTGCTGTAAACAGCAAAGCAGCGGCTTCCCCGAAAATACGGCCTGCGGCCAAGATGGTACCCGTAATCAAGCTTGGCAGTGCAGCTGGCAGCAAAATGGAGGTGATGATCTTCCACTTGGACAATCCGAGTGCTAGTCCGGCTTCCTTTTGCTCCTTCGGCACAGCCCGGAAAGCCTGTTCTGTCGTACGAACCATCAGCGGCAGGTTGAATACCGCCAGGGCTAAGGCACCTGACAACAGGGAAAAGCCAAAATTAAACGTATTTACGATAAGCAATAGTCCGAACAATCCAATGACGATAGACGGGAACGAGGACAATACTTCGACGACAAGTCGTATGAAGTCCGTAATTTTCCCCGGCTTTGCATATTGCGCCATGTAAATACCGGCACCCCAGCCAATCGGAATGGTGATAATCAAAGTTAAGATCAGCAAAAATACAGAATTAAATAGTTGCGGGCCAATGCCCCCACCTGCACGTAATGTTTGGGGAGCACTGGTTAGAAAGTCAAAGGAAATGTGACTTACTCCGCGTGCCAAAATGAATCCCAATAATCCCACCAAAAGTGCAACAATGAACAAGGCGAAGAAACAGATTACAAATGTAGCGATCTTGTCGGTCGTTTTAGCTTTCATCAAACCCGGTTTCTCCTTTCAAGCAGCCTTACCAGCAGCACGAAAATGAATGTCATGAGCAGAAGAACAAGCGCCATGCTCCAGAGAGCATTGTTATGAACCGAGCCCATGGCTGTATTGCCCATGCTAAGTGTAATGACGCTGGTCAAGGTCGAAGCGGATTCCAGCAAGGAATGCGGTACGTGTGGAGCATTCCCGATCACCATCTGTACAGCCAACGCTTCCCCGAAGGCACGAGCCATACCGAGAATAATTCCTGTTAAAAGAGCAGGCAGTAACGTCGGAATAATAACACGGGCAATCGTCTGCCAGCGGGTAGCACCCAAAGCATAAGAGGATTCACGCAGCCCCCCCGGCAAGGAAGACAACGCATCCGCCATAATACTTGTAATTGTTGGCAAAATCATAACCGACAACACAAGGCAGCCTGCCAGAATACCGATGCCTTGTCCCCCAAACACGTTCCGCAGCAGCGGGACGATCACGGTCAAACCGACAAAGCCATATACAACAGACGGAATACCGGATAATAATTCAATGGCAGGCTGAAGGATACGTTTACCCGATTTCGGCACAATTTCCGTCATAAACAAAGCCGCGCACAAACTAAGCGGACTGGCGATTAAGGCCGCCAGAATGGTTACGGCAAAAGAACCTGTAATAAACGGAAGCGCGCCGAAGGACTTGGGTTCGCCATCCGGGCTCCATTTGGTTCCAAAGAAAAACTCTCGCAGACTGACTCCATTCACCGCAAATGTAGCTACACCTTTAGAGGCAACAAAATATACGATGGAGACAATGACTGCAACTAAAAAAACGACACAAACCGACGTATAAATGCGGCCGGTCCATTCTTCCCAGTAATGTCTTTCTTTCATAACTCGGGATCGTTTATTCTGTTCCATGTATGCCTTCCCTTCAATTGGTTCCATACTGTAACTCCTTTAACCGAAGAATAGAGGCCGGACGCTAGTCCGCCTCTTCTTCGTGAATATACTCGCGTTAGCTGCGTTCATCCGAACAGGAAGTGTGGCTCTCCTTATTTCGTGATATTACCGTCAGCATCACGTTTCACTTGCATACCTGACACTGGGATGTATCCCAAGTCTACGACATCCGTTTTTTGGATTTCATCAGACAGAATGTAGTCCAGGAATGCTTTCACATGCTCTTTTGGCTCACCTTTGGTGTACATATGCTCGTAAGCCCATACTGGATATTTACCTTGTTCTACATTTTCAACATTGGCTTCAACGCCATCGTATTTCAAAGCAGTTACTGTATTGTCGATGTAGGACAGAGCCAGATAACCAATCGCACCCGGTGTTTCAGCAATCAGCTTTTTCACAGTACCAGAGGAATCTTCTTGAATAGAGCCCGGCAGATCTTCTGTTTTTTGTCCCAGTGCGTATTTTTCAAAGGTGGCACGAGTACCTGAGCTGCTTGGACGGTTCACGATAACGATTTTTTGATCCGCACCGCCAATTTCTTTCCAGTTCGTGATTTTACCTGTGAAAATTTGTACCAATTGATCTTTTTTCAGGTCTGTTACGCCTACTTTAGGATTCGCTACCGCTGACATGGCTACAACAGCTACTTGATGATCGACCAGCTCATCTGCGCCGCTCTCCAGTTTTTCTTTTGCAAACACGTCAGAGTTACCGATATCCGCTTGTCCGCCGGAAACCTGAGTCAAGCCAGTACCGCTACCGCCGCCCTGTACTTGAACTGCAATGCCTTTATATTTATCGACAGCCATAAATTTTTGTCCCGCTTGCTCTACCAATGGTTGAAGTGCAGTGGAGCCAACAGCCAGAATGTTACCTGTCAGTTCAGCTGCTTTATTGTCTGTTCCTGTAGCAGCGTCTCCTTGTGGTGCAGCATTGTTACCTGATCCGCAAGCTGCAAGTGCAAATACCATGGTGAGAGTCATCAGAATGAACGGCCATTTTTTCAACATTTTTTATTGTCCTCCCCTTAGTTAAGTGACGGTTTTTTATTTATGACCATCAACACTTTTACATTGTAGGCCTGGAATGTTAGACGAACGACGTGGTTTTGTAAAACAAATATAAAATATTGATAGATAAATTATTTTACGGTATATAATTAATCTATAGTTTAAAATGCACACATGAATAACAAGTAAGGAGAGCTGTTCGATTCCATGAATATTCTAAAATTACGCATCTTGATGCTGATCGACAAATTCCATAAGGCGACGGACGTGGCCGAAGCTTTGCAAGTCAAACAGCCTACCGTCAGCTTTCATATGAAAAGCTTGGAAAAGGAAATGGGCGTTTCCCTATTCTCTCTCCAACAAGGCAGGATTATGCTAACCGAAGCTGGCAAAAAATTATTGCCTTATGCAAAGCAGATTATCTCTCTCGAGCAAGAAGCCAGACAAGCTGTAGATGAACTGACAGAGGAGTCAAAGGGTCAATTACATCTGGGCGCAGAGTCGATATCAGGCACGTATCTCCTCCCCACTATCATTGCTAAGTTTGCTCAACAATATCCAGAATGTCGTATTCAGTTGGACATAAAATCCCCGGATGCAATCAAGCAGCTACTGAAACAGGGAGAAATTGATTTTGCTTTTCTGGACGATAGAGAATCTCTTCCGGAGAATACGGTGGCAGAGCCAGTGGCTTCAGATCAGATTGGGGTTATCCGTTCTGCATCTGTACAGGTATCCAAATCAGCGGAGGTCGATGGACCCAATATGCTGGACATGCACACATGGGTAAAATACAGTGGGGCATCTGTTGTAGATCCGTATTCCTCGCTAGTTAAGTCCCATCTGAAAATCAACTCTTGGGAAGCGGTAAAGCAAGTGGTAGGCGGCGGAGAAGCGCTTGCCTTCTTTCCTGCCTGCGGAGTTCATAACGATGATAGTAGCCTTCCCTCGGTGGAGTGGCTTCCTTATCCAGAAGCCGATAGGGAAAGGAACCGTTATCAAATAAACATCGTGTATCCACAAGATACACACCTGAGCATGATGCAACGGGCATTTCTTGATTTCACACGCCGAGAAGGACTGGAGATTAAAAGCTAGAGAACATAAAAAAGAGCATCCAAGTCCTATTGACCTGAATGCTCTTTTGCTTGTTGTAACGAATAGATACAGCCTCTGTATTATTTCGTAGAGGCTACAATTACGCTTGTGCTGGAACGCAGCTTATTTTGATCAGATTCGTAGAACCGGAATCACCAAGTGGTACGCCCGCGGTAATCACAACCAAATCGCCCTCTTTAACGAGACCAGATTTCTGACCGCCTTCCAGCGCATTGTCAAACAGGCTATCTGTTGTGTCAACGACCGGTCTGCCTTGTACTGCATGTACGCCCCAGATCAGAGCCAAACGGCGAACTGTTCTTTCCTGAGTTGTCACAGCAATAATCGGAGCTTCTGGACGGTATTTAGAAATCATACGCGCCGTTGTTCCGCTTTGTGTGGACGTCAGGATCGCTTTGGCATGCAGATCAAGTGCAGAAATAGAAACGGATTGGCTAATTGCTTCTGTAATACTAATTTCTTGAGCCGTTCTTTGTTTTTTGAACAAATCACGGTAGTTCAGAGAAGACTCTGCTTTTTCTGCAATTCGTGACATCGTCAATACGGATTCTACCGGATATTTACCCGCAGCTGTTTCGCCGGACAGCATAATTGCGTCTGTTCCGTCAAAAATAGCATTCGCCACGTCACTTGCTTCCGCACGAGTCGGACGCGGGTTACGTTGCATGGAATCCAGCATTTGTGTTGCCGTAATAACAGGCTTGCCAGCTACATTACATTTGTTAATCATCAATTTTTGCGCCAAAGGCACTTCTTCAGCAGGAATTTCCACACCGAGGTCACCACGGGCAACCATCAGGCCATCCGAAGCTTCCAAAATTTCGTCCAGGTTGTCAACACCTTGCTGATTTTCTATTTTGGAGATGATTTGAATGTGGCTTGCGTTGTGCTTCGCCAGCAATTCACGGATTTCCAGTACATCACTTGCTTTACGAACAAAAGAAGCCGCGATGAAATCAATGTCTTGCTCAATACCGAAAATGATGTCATTAGCATCTTTCTCCGTAATACCGGGTAAAGAAATGGCAACGCCGGGAACGTTAACGCCCTTCTTGCTTTTGATCGTTCCGCCATTGACAATGCGGCATTTGATTTCAGTGCCTGATACTTCAATAACGGTGAGTCCGATCAGACCGTCGTCGATCAGAATGGTGGAGCCGGGCTCCACGTCCGAGGGAAGATCCTTGTACGTAATGGAGATACGATCTTGCGTACCCAGAATTTCTTCCGTTGTCAGCGTAATGAACTCGTCCTGAACAAGCTCAATAGGTTCAACTTCGAGCTTTCCTGTCCGGATTTCCGGCCCCTTCGTATCGAGCAAAATAGCAACGTTTTTGTTAAGCTCCTTACAAGCTTGACGGATGTTTTTAATCCGGTTGCCATGCTCCTCGAAATCACCGTGAGAGAAATTCAGGCGGGCTACGTTCATACCAGCCAAAATCAGTTTCTTCACATTTTCCAATGACTCACTGGAAGGACCGATGGTACATACAATCTTAGTTTTGCGCATTTGGGTTTTTCCTCCGTTTTCAAAGGTGCTACTTTATATCTTTTTCCAACAATTAAATCTACTACACTTTTTCCTATTTGTATAGGAAGTTCGTCATATTTATTGTTACCCGTTTCCAGCGTATTACAACATAGGTTCAGATTCCGCAGGTTTCAAGAAGGTGTATTGACCTATTTTTCGGAATTTTTGATACCGATCTTCCCTTAATTCATCGCAGCTCATATTCGTAAGGTCTGCCAAATGACGTTCCAATAACTCCTTGATTGCGGCAGCGGTCACTTCATAGTTACGATGCGCGCCCCCTTTCGGCTCCGGCACAATATCCTCGATTATCTCCATGCGCAGGAGGTCATTAGCTGTAATCTTCATGGCTTCAGCTGCCTGATCCGCCTTGGAAGCATCTTTCCATAGAATCGAGGCTGCGCCGTTTGGAGAAATGGCCGAATAAATGGCATGTTCCAGCATCAGCACACGGTTACCGACTGCAAACGCAAGCGCACCGCCGCTTCCACCCTCGCCGATGACCACACAAATAACAGGCACCGAAAGCTTTGCCATCTCCCGCAAGTTACGGGCAATCGCTTCCGATTGACCTCTCTCCTCTGCTGTATTACCCGGATAAGCGCCCTTCGTATCAATAAATGTAATGATAGGGCGTTTGAATTTGTCAGCCTGCTGCATAAGACGCAAGCCTTTACGGAATCCTTCCGGGTGGGCACTACCGAAAAAACGTGCAATGTTATCTTTCGTATCCTTACCACGCTGCTGGCCAATGACGGTCACCGGAATACCATTTAGCTTGGCAATCCCGCCCACAACCGCCAGATCGTCTCCAAACAAGCGGTCGCCGTGCAATTCAATAAAGTCCGTAAACACCTGCTCAATCAAATCAAGAGACGTTGGTCTTTGATGATGACGAGCCAGATGCATTTTTTGTGGTGCTGTAATGTTCGAATATATTTCTTCTTCCATCTCGAGATAACGTTCCTCCAGACGGTTGATTTCATCTGTAAAATCAATTTGCTTATCCTGTCCGAATTGCTTGAGTTCTTCGATCTTCTGTCGCATTTCGACCAGGGGCTTTTCATAAGGCAATTCGCCAGCCATCTATTCCACCCCTTTCACACTGTGCAAATCAAGCAGTTGCCCAAGGGTATCACGCAGTTCCTTGCGATGTACAACCATATCCAATTGTCCGTGCTGCAAATTAAATTCGGAAGTTTGAAAATCATCCGGCAGCTTCTGTCTGATCGTCTGCTCAATTACGATACGACCTGCAAAACCGAATACAGCCCCCGGTTCCGCGATGTTAATATCTCCAAGCGTAGCAAAGCTGGCGGATACTCCACCTGTAGTCGGATCGGTGATAACGGAAATATAGAGCAAGCCCTGCTCATCCAGACGAGCAAGAGCAGCACTTGTTTTTGCCATCTGCATTAGGCTTAAAATACTTTCCTGCATACGTGCCCCGCCGGAAGTCGAGAAAATAATAAGCGGCAGACGCTTGTCTATTGCTTGCTCAATGGCGCGGGTAATTTTCTCTCCTACGACCGAACCCATACTGCCAGTAAAAAAGTCAAAGCTCATCACAGCAACGACAACAGGATGTCCATAAATAAGGCCGTCGCCCGTAACGACAGCCTCTCGCAAGCCAGATTTCAGGGTCTGTTGCTCCAGCTTACTCGCATATCCCGGAAAGTCCAGCGGATCAACCGAAATCATATCGGCATCATATTCCGTAAACGTGTCTTCGTCGAGCACCATGCGAATGCGATCCATCGCATTAAGACGCATATGGTATCCGCACACAGGACACACTTTCAAATTTTTCTCCAGTTCTTTGCTGTATTGAATACTTCCGCACTTGCCACATTTGGTCATAAGACCTTCGGGAATTTCCCGTTTGGGACGATCCGGCATGTCCGCTTGATCGCCGCTCAGCGCCCGTTCCGAAGGGATGGTCGCGTATTTACGCTTCTTTTGAAATAAATCTTTAAACACAACTACACCTCTCCAGCCGTTTATTTGTCAGCCGTAACCGATACAAGGTCCTCTGCCGTCTGTGCGGCACCTCTAAGCATTATGTTCATACACACGTCAACGCCTGTTTATAAAACATTACCGCCGATCGTGCATCCTTTGTTCCATTCATGCTGCTGTATCACTCCGCCGTTCCGGACTCAAGGGCGCAAAATCGAATTAAGCACTTCCTGTATTTCTTCGACTTCACCCGAAGGCACAAGTATCTCAAACTGTTGCTTGGATGCGCTGATGGCCCGGGCCTGCACCATAAAACCTTCTTCAGACAGTTTGAGCTTAATCATGTCAGCCAGTCTGGCCGTCGGTGCAATATAAATCACCGTCCACATGCCTTGTTTCTACCCCCTAAGCCTCAAGTTTTGAGCCCATATAATAGACTCATGATAACATACCTTACTTTTTTCCCGCAACAAAAGCCCTCCTGATCATTCAAGTTCCGTCGGAGGGCCTAGAAAATCATCGACTCTGTTTACACAGGCCAATTAAGCATCCAATGACGCAGGATAATGCTTGGCATGAAGGCTCCGATGAGCAATGCGCGAAGAAGCAGCTGCAGCCAGTCCGGCGACAAGATCGTCTAAAAACACATGAATACCACTGCCTTTTTGGTTTAGCTGTTCAATAATTCCCGTCTTTTCCTTATCCAGATAACCAAAACTGGTTAAGCCGATCATGCCGTACACACTCGTAATTCCAAGAGCCAGTGTCTCGTCCACTCCGTACAGCGGCTCGTCTGCCTCCATGATGGCTTGCAGTGGCTGGGGGAGAAGTTTTTTTTCGGCCAGTTCATCGAGCGCAATGCCTGTCAGCAGTGTATATTGCACTTCACGCTTCTGTAAAACTGCTTTCACACTGTCCATACATTCTTCAATAGTCAAATGAGGATAATATTTTAGCTGAAGCTGAAAAACAATGTCCGCAATGGACTCGATACGAATGCCTCTGCGATTTAACAAGGTTTCTGCATATTCATAGGACATGATTTTCCTCCCGCCTTCACCGTACAGTTCTATTCTTCACCGTGCGGGACCTTATGGTGCAGGATACGTGTTGAACCTCCTGTTCCGCCAGTTTTCCAAGTGTATGCGGGAGCGAAGGAAAATGTTCATTAAACCGTTACAATAATGGCAGGTTGCTGTGTGCCCATCATTTGACTTTCACCGTGCCTTCACCCAACATCGACTCCATTCGATCAAAAAGCTGAGGAGAAGGCTTAATGCTGTAAGCATCGCTCAACGCCAGCAGACGCTGGCTGCTCTCATAAAAGAGTACGGTAGGCATAGCACCGGGATGCTCCTGTAGCAGCGCCTTGAGGCTGACCAGCAAGCTGGCGTCCTCCTCGGCCTGGCGGGTGATTTTGACAAACACCCGCTGACGGGCGGTCGGCTCCGAGCTGCGCGGGGCCGGCACCTGCTCACCGTGAGCCGCTTCGGC